>JAUUNJ010000177.1 GCA_030844625.1 Roseburia sp.
GATTTTTATGTATTGCCTGCCGGTTATGACACAAATACCGGTTATGATAAGGTGCATAATTATGGGGATTATTCTGTGGATATCGGTTTATGGGATGATAGCGGAATGCAGATGCAATCAACCTTTGTGCAGGGAAATCCTTACATTTTCAGCAGTTTAGGCGAAAACAAAACGGCATATATTAATTCATCAACGATCTCAGAAATATTTGATGGAAAGGGAAGCAGTATACTATCTGCAGTGGGAAACACGGTGACAACAGACCATATTGGGATAAAGTCAGTTGATAGTGAGAACACAAAAGCAGAAAATGAGGGAGCATATTATTGTATATCGGTTCCACAGGGAACGGTATTCAAGACAATTCAGATAGGATCTGATTATAAGATTGAAGTGACATTTCCTTCCACAACAGAAAATTATATGTCAATAGCGACCATGCCGGGTAAAAGCAGTATTGATACCTATTATCAGCATGGATATGCATTTGTGACAGATACAGTAGTTGACTATACCTATAATGAAAGTAATTCAAAAGTAGTTACCAATTATAATGTAACAACAAAACTGATGAGAACCGGATTTGTGAATACAACAATGCAGTGTCTGTTTCCACATCAGTGGAAAAACTCCGGGGATGCCGGTTTTCCGGCGGCAACATATGCCAATGTCCGGGGACAGATGAAAGGAATATGGAGCAACAGTTTTACAACAACACAGCAGTTTTCAGGATTACTTCCTACATTTTCTACTCCTGACAGCAGTTCGTTCAGTACAGATGATTGTAAGGCCTATTTAAAGACGCTTGAAGAAACAATATGCAACAAAGCGGCAGAAGCAGATGCCTACTGGGAGGGAAAAAATATTCATCCACTAGCTATGGGCGTCCTTATGGCAGATCAGTTGGGAGAAACGGAATTAAAAGAAAAATATATAAAAAAATTAAAGAGTATATTTGTAGACTGGTATAATTACGATGGAGAAGGTGATTCCTGTTATCTGATGTACAACAAGGATTGGGGAACCATATATTATCCTGCAAGCCAATACGGTGCGAACGGCGGCATCAGTGACCATCACTTTACATATGGATATTTTGTGTTCGGAGCAGCAGTATTATCTGTTTATGATAAGGAATTCTTCGATGATTATAAAGATATGACAGAATTATTGATCAGGGATTATGCTGATCCGCTGGAGCCGGAGGAGGATGGCAATCTGTTTTGCAAGTTCAGAAATTTTGATCAATATGCAGGTCATTCTTGGGCAGGTGGATATGCAGATGGAGATACAGGCAACAATCAGGAATCGGTCAGTGAGGCTTTATTTAGCTGGGAAGCTATGTATTTATGGGGAGAGCTGACACAAAACAAGGTGTATAAGGATGCAGCAGCCTATGGTTTTGCGACAGAAATAGAGGCAGCAGAGCAGTATTGGTTTGATTATGATAAAGATAACTGGCATGAAGACTATCCGTTTAATGCAGTCGGAATTTTATATGCAGGTTCAGCGGGATTTGGAACATACTTTGGTGGACAGCCTCTATATGTGTATGGTATTCAATGGCTTCCGATATCAGAATTTCTTACCTATTATGGAATGAATCAGGAAAGATGCGCAGAGATATATGCGGGGCTGGAATATGATACACAGTATGCAATTGCTATAGAGCAAAGAAAAAATTCTAATTATAATCCGGATAGCTATGCAGGTCCTGATAATGGATGGCAGCATATTGCGTGGCCATATCTTTCACAGACTGATCCGGCAAGAGCGATATCAAAATTCAAGGCAAATGCAGCCAAAGTACAGAAAGAGGATCAGGCAAATACGCTATGGTTTATTACAGCAATGGATCAATTGGGATATAGAACAAATGATTACATTGTAACAGGGGATGTAACAGGTTCTGTTTACTATAATAAGAATACAAAAAAATATACGGCTGAAATATGGAATCCTACAGATGAGACGCAGGTTGTTACAATTAAGAATGCACAGGGAAATAAGGCAGGTACCGCGCAGGTAGGCTCCAGAGGGCTTATTAGTTTTAATATTGACACAAATAAAGAATTTACGGTTACTCAGGTGGCGACTCCTAGAATCAAAGCAACTTCAATGGAAGATGGAACGTTAACGGATAATCTGGTGGGAAATGTAAAACTTGAAGATCCACAGAATGTAGAACTGTTTTGTGAGGATAGCGGAGCAACTATTTATTATACAACAGACGGTACGGTTCCTACCACCAGCTCACCGGTATATCATGATAAAATAGCTGTGAATACAGATACAACAATCAATGCAATAGCAGTTAAGAATGGGTGTATAGATTCTGCGTATACAGCAGCACAGATTGAAATAACCTCAGGGCACCGGTCAAAGGATGTCAATGTTGCGCTCAGAAAGACAGCAACCGCAAGTTCCTATCAGGGAACAAATACCCCGGCAAGTGCAGTTGACGGAAAAACAAATACAAGGTGGGAATCGAAAACAACCGATAACGAGTATTTCCAAGTCGATCTGGGCACAGAGATGGAAATAAATTCAATAAAGATTTTATGGGAGCCGGCATATGCTGAAACATATAACCTTCAGGTGTCAAAAGATGGAAATAACTGGACAACAGTAGCCAGCGAAAAGGGTCTGAATGGCTGGGTAACAACAGATTTTGATGCAGTAAAGGCAAGATATGTCAGGATGCAGGGAATAAAAAGAGCTACCGGATGGGGATATTCCATATATGAGTTTGAAGTTTACGAGGCAAATACCGGGAAAAATACAGAACCGGTGACGACTGCACCAGCGCCAACGCCAACGGTGACAGAGCCCTCTACGCCTGCGCCATCAACAACAAAGGCACCGGAGCCATCTATGCCTGTGACGACAACAAAAGCACCGTCATCAGAAGGAAATTTTGAATTTACGTGGGAGGCACTGGATAATACAAGGCTTTTACCGGATGAAAATAATCTTGTCAGAGGAGCAAACGTGACAGCTACGGCATCATCACAGAACGCCGGGCAGGAAGCAGAGAAGGCAATCGATAATAATAAAGACACAAGATGGCAGTCTACAACACAGGGAGATGAATACATTATCATAGATTTGGGCAAAGAGTGTCAGATGAATAAGTTTATGATGATATGGGAAAATGCTCAGGCAAAAGATTATACAATAGAGATATCATCTGATGGTAAAAATTATACAACAGCAGCATCAATAAAAGATGCACAAAATGCAAACAAAAAAAGAATGGATACAATAACGCTTGATAGCGAAGTTACCGGAAGGTATGTAAAAATACATGGAACCCAGGTGTGTGCATGGGGATATGCTCTTTTTGAGGTAGGAGTGTATTATGAGGGTACCAAAGTAGAACCGACAACGGAGAAACAATCCGATACAGGAAAGGACCCTGCATCAGAGAAACAATCCGATACAGGAAAGGATCCTGCATCAGAGCAACAATCCAATGCAGGAAAGGACCCCGCATCAGAAGAAGATTCGGATGAGGTGAAGATAACGAAACCATCCTCTCAGGTAACAACGTCTGAAGAAACAGTAATTCCGGCAACCCTGCAGGCGGAGGAGGCGAATTCTCAGACGGCAGGAAATTCAGAGCTGACGACAAAAAATATACAAGGAGAAAGCAGCCAATCTGATACAAAACAACAGAAGATAAAAGTAAAGAAAACAAAAATAAAAAAGGCTGTCAAGAAAAAGGTATCAAAGAAGGCCAGCATTACTCTTAAGAAAATAAAAGGAGTGACAGGATATCAGGTAAGAATATCAACTTCTAAAAAATTTAAAAAATTTAAAACAAAGAAATTTAAGAAGGCGAAATTTACCATAAAGAAGCTTAAGGCAAATAAAAAGTACTATGTAAAGGCAAGAACTTACAAAAAGATAAACGGAAAGAAATTCTATAGTGCTTGGACAAAAATTAGAAAAGTAAAGATCAAAAAATAAAATGTCATAATAATCCGGGACCAAATAATGTTGATGAAAGCAATAAACAGTATTTGGTCCCCTTTTCTAAAACAAAACAGAATTGAAAATGCTTGGTAAAAATGATACGATAATATCATGATTGATTATAGAGAACAAAGGATAAAAAGTAAAGCAGGAGGAAATAAACAAATGAAAAGGAACAAAAAAAGGATACTGTCTTTTATTTTGTCTCTGGTAATGACTGTTACCGGTCTTAATTATGTGCCAAAGACAGTGAAGGCGGATGACGAGAGTTTTACCGTTGAAACGGGCAGTGAATTTGAACAGACTGTATTTACGGAGGATAGTACAATCACCGTGAATGAGATAATATATCAAAATTTGGTGACAAATAAAAGTGATGTTACAGTCACTTATGATAACCTGAAGGATGGTGATACCACAGCAGACAATATTAAAGATGGAAATTCCGGTACGTTGCTGAATCTTAATAATGGCGGAGCATTCTATATTGATCTTGGCAGTGTTAAGGATCTTAAGCAGTTTAATTTGCATTGGGAAGGAGCATATGGGGCAAAATATTTAATCGAACTGTCTGTGGATGGAGAAAATTATACGCCGGTAGCATTTGTTCTGAATACCGGTGATGGAGAAAAGGCAAATATCATTTCATTAACCAATGTCCAGTCGGCGCAATATATTAGAATATTCTGTGTAAAATCAAAAGATGGCTGGGGAAATAAATTGAAAGAATTTACTGCTTTTGGTAAAGACAGTACACAACAACCAATAATTCCAATGAGCAGCGAGTTGCCTGCTGATGTAAAAGCAATTTTACCGGAGTATAATGTATTGCTGAATGCAGGCGCGGTTTATCAGAGCGGCGCAAATAGTGGAAATGCAAAAGCTTTGATAGATGGAAATTTTTCTTCTGATAACAATGGATTTTGGTGCTCTAAGGGCAGTCAGGCAAATAACTGGATTATAATTGATCTGGGACAAAAAGTAAAATATTCAGAAATTGTAACATTATTGCTTATATGGACAAATGATGCGGGGACATTACCAAAAAATGCTAAGGTAGAATTATTTGTTGCACAAAATGCGGAGATATCCAATCCTGTTACTGCTGCACTAGGAACAAGTGACACCAGTACAGTATCTGTAGACAGTACTGTAGAGGATAACTGGACAAAGGTGTATGAAACCAGTGGGTTAGAGTTCCCTAGCAGTCCGGAATCCGGTGAAAATTACTATAAGAGTGAAATTCAATTAGAATCAAATGATGAAGCAGATGAATTTCAATATGTTAAATTACAGCTGGATTCAACAAATATAAATTGGGGAATTAAAATTAATGAAATAGCTTTACTGAAAAGTAGTTTAAATAATGGTCAGACACAAGTATTACAAAAACCAACTGATTTAAAAAAGAGTGATGGTGAAAATTATATATTTGAGTGGACTGCAGTTGATACCACTGGCATAGATGAAAGTTGTATTTTTGAAGGGTATAATTTCTATGTGGGTGATCAGAAAATTAATGATGAATTAATAACAGATACCTATTATGACGCTCAGAATGCGTTAAATGAGGATGGACTTTACAATATTGGAGTAAGTGCGGTTTACAGCATTGATGGGGAGACACAGGAATCGTCAATTACAACAATTTCTTATCGGGTAGGTCCGGAACCGGGAATTCCCGGAACCCGTAATACCGGAGTCTGGACGGACATATTTGATGCTTACAGTGATTTCGTAAATCATGAGGGTCAAATATACAGGAATGTAACAATCGGAACTGCAACGGCAGATGCA
>JAUUNJ010000178.1 GCA_030844625.1 Roseburia sp.
GAATACGTACACAGTCCTTAAGAGGAATAGCTAAAAGTCCGTATGGGTATGCATCCCTCAAGTCATCCTTTGTAATAAAAGGAAGTTTCGGCAGATCAGCAATTCCCTGAATGTCTTCCGGTTTCACACCCTTTTTGTCCATCATGTTTCTGTAGTAAGGTACATTTTCGTAAACACGCTTTACGCAGTTTACAAGACCTTCGTTTTGCCACTGCTCAATTACTTCACGTGGAGCAGTTTCAATTTCTTCCTGAAAATATTTTCCCATTCTCCTTTTCCTTTCTGTCGTTCAAATTATAGTATTTTAATTTTACAATACTTATGGCTTTAAAGCAATCAAGTAAACAATATAATTCTAAAGGATAATTTAAATATAAAAAAGTTTTTGGGTTAAAACAAGAGCGTTTTTAAAGAGAAAATATAGCAATATTATGTGTTGCGGAGCAAGGCAGAAACCTAAATATAAAAACGTTTTTTTGCCCATAAAATATAGTATTTAAAAGAAAGATATGTTATAGTGATTTTACATGAGCAGAAGTTTTGGGACGCTGCAAAAAGAATAATGAAAAAATTTAATCGATTTTAAAAACTAAAAATCGGGAGGAAATTTATTAATGGATAACAATTTAAGAGGAGTTCCTGTTGAGGGATTTGCAGAAAAGAGCCGTGAGGCAGCAGTGGAAGGAATCGTATTATTAAAAAATGAAGGAAATGTACTTCCATTTACAGAAGATGACAAAATATCAGTTTTTGGACGTCCGCAGATCGAGTATTACAGAAGCGGAACAGGTTCAGGAGGCGCAGTTA
Source organism: Roseburia sp. (assembly GCA_030844625.1). GTDB lineage: Bacteria > Bacillota > Clostridia > Lachnospirales > Lachnospiraceae > Eubacterium_G. Next base: position 808 of record JAUUNJ010000178.1, read on the forward strand.
ATGTTGAGTATGCTACGAATATTTTAGATGGATTTAGAAACAGCAGTTTAACAATTAATGAAGAACTGGTTAAGGATTATCAGGAATGGCTTAAGGAACATCCTTTTGATAATGGTGGCGGCGGATGGGCTGCTGAACCATGGTTCCAGAAGGATATGGATATTACATCTGAATATGCAAAAACTCAGGCAGAGAAGAGCAACAAAGCAGTTTATATTATCGGACGTACAGCCGGGGAGGATAAGGATAATTTCGCATGGGCAGGAAGCTATCTCCTCACAGATGAAGAGAAGGCAAACCTTAAGAGCATTACAGAAGCATTTGAAGATGTTTGTGTTGTTCTTAATGTTTCGAATATCATAGATTTGAAATGGATTGAAGATGAACAGTTCAGAGGACACATTAAGTCTGTTGTTATTGTATGGCAGGGTGGAATGGAAGGCGGAAATGCAGTTGTGGACATTCTTTCCGGTAAGGAGATTCCTAGTGGAAAACTTCCAGATACAATTGCACAGTCCATAGAGGACTATCCATCAACAGAAAACTTTGGAGATCCTCTTAACAATCTTTATAAAGAAGATATTTATGTAGGTTACAGATATTTTGAAACATTCAAGCCGGAAAAGGTTATTTATGAATTTGGGTTTGGCCTTTCTTATACAACTTTTGCTATAGAAACAGTTTCGGCGAAGGCTGAGGGTGACAGGATTTCATTGGAAGTAAAAGTAACAAACACAGGTGACAAGTATGCAGGTAAGGAAGTAGTTCAGGTTTATTATGAAGCACCGCAGGGCAAACTGGGACAGCCCGCAAGACAACTTTGTGCATATCAGAAAACAGATAAGATTGCACCGGGACAGAGCCAGACGTTAATTTTCGATTTTACAGTGGATTCCTTAGCATCCTATGATGATTCCGGAGTGACAGGACATAAGTCGTGCTATCTTCTTGAAGCCGGTGATTATAATTTTTATGTTGGAAACAGCGTAAAGAACAATGAATTGTCATTTACATATAAATTGAATGAACTGAAAGTAACAGAACAGTTATCAGAGTGTATGTGCCCTGATGATGAGAATCTTACGATTATGAAACCGGGTACGAGACAGGCGGATGGAACTTATGAAATTACATATGTACCATCACAAAAGCCGACCGTAGATCTGGCAAAAAGAATTGAAGATAATCTGCCGGTAACAATGGATATTACCGGAGATGTGGGAATTACATTACAGGATGTAAGAGATGGTAAGGCTAAAGTAGAGGAATTTGTTGCACAGCTTTCGGTTCCTGAACTGGCACAGATTGTCAGAGGTGAAGGCATGAGTAATCCAAGAGTTACGCAGGGAACAGCTTCAGCTTTTGGTGGTTTAAGTGATTCTTTATTTAATTATGGAATACCTGCAGCGTGTTGTGCAGATGGTCCCAGCGGACTTAGAATGGAAGGAAAAGCGACTCAGCTTCCTATCGGAACAGCACTTTCATCTTCATGGAATCCTGAACTTGTAAAAGAACTTTACACAATGGAAGGTCAGGAATTATACAGAAATCAGGTAGACACACTTTTAGGGCCGGGTGTTAATATCCATAGAAATCCGTTAAACGGACGTAACTTTGAATATTATTCGGAAGATCCATATTTATCAGGTACAATGTCGGTAGCATCAACAGGTGGTATTAAAGCAGGCGGTGCGTGGGGAACCATTAAGCACTTTGCATTAAACGGACAGGAGTCTCACCGATTTAAGATTAATGCGGTGTGTTCTGAAAGAGCTATCAGAGAAATTTACTTAAAGTCATTTGAAATGGCAGTCAAGGCTGATACAGTGATGGCACTTATGACATCATATAACCCGATTAACGGACATTGGGCAGCGTCCAATTACGATATGTGTACAACAATTCTGAGAGGAGAATGGGGTTACAAAGGGTTTGTAATGACTGACTGGTGGGCAAAGATGAACGATGTTGTAGAAGGCGGAGAAGAATCCAATCAGGATACAAGAGACATGGTTCGCTCACAGAATGATGTATATATGGTTGTCAATAACAATGGAGCAGAAGTTAATTCGAACAATGACAACACAGAAGAGTCTGTGGCAAATGGAACACTTACGGTTGGAGAACTCCAGCGCGCGGCAATTAATATTTGTAATTTCATTCTTGCAGCACCTGTTATCGAAAGAGAGCTGGTAGATACAGACGTGGCGAAGCATTATGATTCTGTGTCTGAAGATCAGGCAGCGTATGAGAAATTTGCATTGGCAGATGATGACAAGGTAATGTTTAACTGTGGCAAAGAAGCCACATTGGTGGTTGACGAAGATGGAGAGTATACAATTATTGTAAATATTTCCTTTGATAAGAGTAATCTTTCACAGTCAACAGTGAATGTGGTTGCCAATGGAACTACAATGGTTGTTATTCAGACTAACGGAACAGATGGCAACTGGATTACCCAGAAACTTTGCAAAGTTGATTTGAGTAAGGGAGTATATAATCTTCAATTGGAAGAGGTACTTGCCGGAATTCAGGTTAAGTATATCCAGTTTAAGAAGATACCTAAGAAAGTGAAGAAATAAATTAATTACAAAAAATAAAAAACAAAAATGCAGGTCTATACAGCAGTGATATGTACCCTCTTTACTGGACAACAAAAGTCAGGTAAGGAGGGTACATATCAGAGATAGACCTGCATTTCTATATAGAAATAATAAAGACAAGAAGAGAAGGGATAACAAATAAACCTGTATATTTGGTTTCTAAAAAACTAACAGTCATTTTTTTTATATTCATAATGAATATATTCATATTTATTATTTTCTTCTGCAGTTTTTTTCATCCAGTTGTAAACTCTGTCGCATAAATCCTTTTTTGCCGCTCTTTTGCTCAGACTTGGATTTGCATACATGGGATCACTGCAATATACGGTTATGCATGGATGACGGAACAAAAGCCGTGTTAACCCGCGGCGTTTTCTGTAAGTAACGACCATTGCCACAACAGGAGCATCAAGACCGACCGGATAGGCAAAGGAAGCATTAGGAAAATTGCGAATATTGGTATAGTAAGGCCAGATGTGTGCTTCAGGATAAATGGTAATGCAGGAGCCTTCGTGATACCGCCTGGTTACTGCGTCTACCATTTTTCTCATGCTGTCCAAGTCATAGGCTACCGGCATAGCACCGAGCATTGTCACCAGATGTCTGATACCGGATATGGAAAAGGCATCAGCACCTGCCATAAAATATGTCCTATGTCCCCAGCCTGAAACTTCAGCGGCAATAAAAGGGTCCAGATGTTGTGTATGGTTGCTATATAAAAAACAACCGGAGTGAAGTTTTTTTATGACCCGGCGATTCTTAATTCTAATGACGTAATAAAAACTGTTTATTATCTTAATAAGAGGAAAGGCAATAAGATAATAAAGTACTGCAGAAAAAATCTTCCACAATATTCCATTGTGAATCCATTTGTAGTTATCCGGTAATGGTTTGGTGTTAATTGCCTGGGTGGAAGCAAAATCGTCCTCCAACTCATTTGAATAATAAATTGTTTTCATGTTAATAAATTACCCTTTTACTCATTAGAATGTTAATAACTTTAATTATTTATGCACAGAATAAATCTTATATGTGGAAGAGAAAAATAATTATTTTCCAGTAATGGAAAGAATCATTTCTTCCATTTTGTCCATACATTTGTCGAAAGACCATACCTTGGCAAAATCAGCATATTCTTTGCTGCACTGTTCTTTTTCTTTCGGATGTTCTATCCAATAATCAATTTTAGCAGCCAGATCTTTTGAATTGTTACACTTAAAAAGATTTCTGTCATCTAATGCAAAATATTTGGTGGCAGACCTTGGAGAGTTATTAATAACAGGAACCAGTCCGCAGGAGATTGCCTCCAAACAGGAAATTGCCTCTAATTCTATTTCAGCCGCATGCACATAAAGGTCGGCTGAGCCGATTACTTCCAGCAATTCTGATCTGGAATAAAAATTCATAACAGGTTGAAGTGGAAGCAGTTTTGCAGCATATTCCTGTAAATTTTTATGCAGTGGTCCCTCCCCTGCAAAAATAAGCTGAATCCGGTTTCTGTACTTACTTTTGCTGACGGCTTTAATCAGTATATTGTGAGATTTTTCCTTGCTGTAACGTCCAGTATATAAAATTCTGAAAAGACCGTCATTATATTTGTGTCTAGGTATATCCCTGTTGAATTCTCTGTTTACACCATTAGAAATAATGTGGTGTGGTGTAGGACCTACTTCGTTTTCGAATACATTGCAGATAAACTGTGTAGGATAATGAATGGCATCACAATATTGATAAAGATGTTTATAAAAGATTCTATAAACTTTTTTGTTGAATCTTTTTGCATTCATCATAAACAGGTGATTGGAAAGATTTTCTGCCTGACAGTGAAAACCGGCGGAAAGAGGAATTCCGTGTGCGTTACAGTATTTTGCCACGTAACATCCTGTAAAGAAAGGAACCATTACATGGACTGCATCAATATCCTTTAGAGCTTTGCGGATAACTTTTTTGTCCGGCTTTGCAATGGTTACTCCATTTTTTGCAACATAATTATTAAAAGGACCTACGTTGAGTGTTCCTACAACATAAAAGCCTTCTTCATTTGCTCTGCTTTTGTCAGGACAGATGACTCTGACTTCGTGTCCTTTGGATTTTAAACTACGTATTAAATTCATTGCCGCAATGGTGGTGCCATTGTTTTCCTCCCCCAATACGTCGCTGACTACTGCTATTTTCATCTTTGCCTCCTAAATAAATCAAGAACAAAATTATTATTGCTATGCTAATTTTAGTATATCAAAGAAATGAAGTCAAATTCCTGGATATAGTGATTTTATTGACACAAAATATTGTGGATGTTACTATAAAAATGCGCAGGGGGGAGCGTTATAAATTAATACAGTAAATTGT
>JAUUNJ010000179.1 GCA_030844625.1 Roseburia sp.
AACAAAACGGGCATTGGGGTTGAAACTTACAAAGCAGGAGCGTAAAAGTCCATGGTTTGATACAACGAATCTGAATGAAAAAGCCGCTGCAACCGTAATACTTATGATGCTGGCGTTTGGTGTGATAGGTGCAGTGTTATTTACCGTTGGAATGATGCTTTTGACATTAATTATAGGATTTTTTGCAATAATTATTTTCAAAAAGCCTATGGCTTTATTGGGAGAATTAATGTTAGACAGTATATGGCTAAAAGGTTTAATAGGGGTGTTTATTACCTTGGAAGTACTGGCAATAATTCTTATAATTGTAACTGTGATATCTAGTAGAAATTCAAGAGAGTAGAGGGGAGTTTTCGTTATGAATATTCAATGGAATGCAGAAGAATACGAAGATAAATTTAACTTTGTTCACAAATATGGTGAGGGAGTTATGGAATTAATCGATGCTGCTCCCAATAGTTTTGTTGTAGACTTGGGATGTGGAAACGGTGCATTAATCAAGATGTTATCTGAAAGAGGTTATAGAGTCCTTGGAATTGATGCATCTGTAGAGATGATTGAGACAGCGAAAAATCTTCATCCCGAAATGGAGTTTGGCGGAAAAGGATGTGGAGAAGCAGTTCATTCAACGCTGGAAAAGTATTTTGAAAAACGGGGAATGAAATATCCAAGAACATTTTATTTTCCTACAATTGGAGAATATGCACCAATTCTGGGAAAATGCGGGTTACAGGTGGAGTATGCTACATTGTTTGACCGTCCAACGGAGCAGACAACAGAGAATGGTCTGGAAGACTGGATTAGAATGTTTGTAAAGGAGCCCTTTAAAAATGTGGATGAAAAGATGAAGAATGAGATTATTCAGGAAACGGCAGAGGAATTACGAGATCAACTTTACATAGATGGAAAATGGTTTGTAGATTATGTCAGGATTCGGATTAAGGCAAAGAAGGTGAAATAAGTGATTATAAGAGAGATGACAATTACTGATTACGATAAGATATATAATCTTTGGAAATCATGTTCAGGTATGGGGCTGAATAATATTGATGATTCCAAAGAAGGAATCCAGAAATTTTTAAATCGAAACCCGGATACCTGCTTTGTGGCGGAAGAAGAAAAAGAATTAATAGGAGCTATTCTTGTTGGCAATGACGGGAGACGAGGCTATATATATCATACTGCGGTCAAACCATCGGATCAAAGAAATGGAATAGGTACTCAACTGGTAAATACAGCGTTGGAAGCGTTAAAAAATATTGGTATTATTAAAGTGGCATTGGTAGTATTCGATAGAAACGAAGATGGAAATGGGTTTTGGGAAAAGCAGGGATTTACTGCGAGAGGGGATTTGGTATACCGAAACAAAGCCCTTGAAAAAGTTATAAGAATAGATACTTGAAATGGTTATGTCAAATTGGAAAGTAAGAGAGGTTGAGAGAATGATAATCGAAACAGAAAGATTAATACTGCGTCCGTGGAAAGAAAGTGACGCAGAGGCGTTATATGAATATGCAAAAAATCCAAATGTGGGTCCCATTGCGGGATGGCCCATACATACAAGTGTGGAAAATAGCAGACAGATTATAAAAGATGTTTTAGCTGTAGAATATACATATGCCATTACATTGAAAAATGATGATAAAGCAATTGGATCTATCGGACTTATGGTAGGAAAAGCAAGTAATTTTAATCTCAGTGGGGACGAAGGCGAAATCGGATATTGGATTGGAGAGCCGTTCTGGGGAAATGGATATATGCCGGAAGCCGTAACGGAACTTATGAAGTTTGCTTTTGAAAAGTTGAAAATGACAAAGTTATGGTGTGGATATTTTGAAGGCAATGAGAAGTCGAAGCGGGTACAGGAAAAATGCGGATTTAAATATCATCATACGAACAAAGACATTCAGTGGGAATTGATGAATGATATCAGAACAGAGCATATCAATTGTATTTCCTATGATGAATGGGAAAAATAGGCGAGTTCATTAAAGAGGGTAAAAGAAAATTTTAACTTTGAGTTTGAGCAGATTTATGGAGCCGGAACAAAAGCGTAAAGTGAGCAAATGGTTAGGTACAGAGTTTGCGTTTGATGATATTGCGTTTTTGGATCAGGATCCTAATATGTTATTCTATACTACGCCCCATGAAGGGGACGCAAATATTGAGAAAGGATTATTAGAATGAACAATGGCAGAGAGATGGGCATAATGTCCAACAAACCAATTTTAATAATAGACGATGATGAAGATTTATCTTTTGTTATATGTGAAATGCTTGAAAGCTATGGATATACTGTAACTTGTGCTTATGATAGTGAAACAGCATTTCATTTACTTGCTGACAATAAATATGCATTAATTCTTCTTGATATCAATCTGCCGGATTCCACGGGGTTTGAATTATGCAAAGAAATTCGTCAGGTATCCACGGTTCCTGTGATTTTTGCCAGTGCAAGAACCGGTGAAAATGACAGGATTACAGGGTTTGATATTGGTGGTGATGATTATCTTCCGAAACCTTATTCCATGAAAGAATTACTTTCCCGTGTAAATGCACTTATGCGTCGTACATATGGTTTTTCCGGTCAGGAAAAGATTGTGTCATTTGGGAATGTTATAGTGAATATCACGACGCGTTCGGTGAAAAAAGCTGGATTGGATATATCGCTGGCTTTGCGGGAATTTGATTTGCTGGCTTATCTTTGTGAAAATAAAAATAGTATAATTCCAAAAGATAAATTGCTGTCAGAAGTGTGGGGAGCATTTTCAATGGTGGAGCCGTCAACATTGACCGTACATATAAGATGGCTTCGTGAAAAACTGGAGGATAACCCCAAAAATCCAAGATACATAAAAACTGTCTGGGGAGTTGGTTACAAACTGGAGGTGACAGATGAAAAATAGATTGATTGGAGTCGGCATATTTTTTGCGGCCATTATGATTACTGTAACCGCCTGTTTTTATGTTTCAGATCAGGCAGATAATCTGCAGGATATACAGGCAGAACAGATTGTGGCAGCCAATGAAATAGAGCAGCTTGCACAAGCTGGAAAAGTAGAAGAGGCAGCCGCAAAAGCATCCGCGTTACAACAGAGCATTCGTATATCAGGAAATCAGGAGTCAGGAGACTGTCGAATTATTATTATGTGCGGAATATGTCTTGCTTTTATACTGGTGGTGTCCGGATATATCATTTTTGCTATTTTATTACCTTTTGATAAAATGAAAGAATTTGCCCAAAAGATAGCACAGGGAAATTTTGATGTTTCCCTTGATTATGAGCGGTCCAATTATTTTGGTGCATTTACATGGGCTTTCGACAGTATGCGGAAAGAAATTACAAAGTCCCGCTTGTGTGAGAGACAGGCGATAGAAAACAATAAAACAGTCATTGCCACACTTTCCCATGACATAAAAACACCTGTTTCTTCCATAAGGGTATATGCGGAAGGTTTAGAAGCATGTATGGACAGTACACCTGAAAAGAGAGAAAAATATCTTTCTGTAATTATGCGTAAATGTGATGAGGTGTCAAAACTGACAAATGATTTGTTTCTTCATTCTCTTTCTGATTTGGATAAACTGAAAATCAGCATGGAAGAATTGGAACTGTGTGAATTTATGGAAAAGGCGGTAAGAGAACTTTCAGCAGAGCAGAATGATGTTCGTTTTCGGGCAGTTAATTTTAGAGTAATGGTTACAGCAGATCAGAACAGACTTATGCAGATTACAGAAAACCTAATTAATAATGCCAGAAAGTACGCTAAATCAGAGATAGAAATAAAAATAACATGTTTAAATGGTAATGCTGAAATTCATTTTCGTGATTTTGGAGGGGGGATACCAGATGAGGATATGCCATTCATTTTTGATAAATTTTATCGTGGAAAGAATTGTGGAAATGAGCAGGGCTCCGGTTTGGGATTATATATTGTCAAATATGTTACGGAACAGATGAGAGGAAGTGTTCTATTGAATAATCATAGAGATGGTCTTGAAGTAACCATAAGTCTGCCTATGAAAAAGATAAGTGAAAATGATTCTTAAGGATTTCTTAATAACTTTTCTGATAGGATATATTTACTACAAAAAGGAAAAGGAGAGAAAAATGAAAGATATAATTCTATCGGCAAAAGGATTGTGTAAAAGTTTTGCACATAATGGTGGACAGAATCATATTTTGTCTCATGTGGATTTAGATGTTTATGAGGGAGATTTTACCGTAATTATGGGAGCATCCGGTTCGGGGAAATCCACATTGCTTTACGCTTTGAGTGGTATGGACAGGGCTACAGCGGGACAGGTTATTTATAATGCCGATAATATTGTGACTATGAAAGAGAAAAAAATAGCAGAACTTCGCCAACATGATTTTGGCTTTATTTTTCAACAGATGCATTTGGTAAGCAATCTGTCACTGATGGAAAATGTGCTGGTTTCCGGATATCTGAACAAACAAAAATCGTCTGCAGATACAAGGAAGAGTGCGGAAGCGTTGTTTGAGAAAATGGGGATATCAGACGTGAAAAATCATTTACCATCCCAGGTTTCAGGAGGGGAACAGCAGAGATGCGCCATTGCACGGGCCGTTGTTCATGAGCCGAAACTGGTTTTTGCAGATGAGCCCACAGGTGCACTGAATCGAAAAAATACATTAGAAGTGTTGAATCTTCTCACAGAACTTAATAAGTCGGGACAGAGCATATTAATGGTTACTCATGATGTGAGAGCAGCCCTGAGAGCCACAAGATTACTGTATCTTGAAGATGGAAAAATTATTGGTGAGCTTACTTTGCCGCCATATAATTATGATGATGAAAAAAGCCGTGAGACACAGGTAAATGCATGGCTTGGTTCTATGGAATGGTGAGGTGGAAACTATGGAAATATTTACTTTATTAAAAGCCAATATCCGCCACAAGAAAGGATCTTTTATCAGCATTATGCTGCTTATGTTCATTATCTCAATGTCATTGACGGCTGTATTAAGTGTACGGGATAACTGTAAAAATAGTATTAAAGATGCATTAGATGATATAAATGCACCAAATTTAACTGTTTTCATTAATGGAAACAAAATAACCGATAAGCTTTTAAATTCAGTGAAAAATCACTCTATGGTTGAAGATGTTGAAGTATATCAGACAGTTTGTGTTGATAAAGCAGAGGCGAATGGTAATGAGTATGGAAACAGTTGCTTTATGAGAAAGCTTGATAATAATTATAAATTATTTAAAGAGAATATGAAAGCTTACGAAGAAAAAACACCGGAACTGAAAAGTGGAGAAATATATATTCCACAGGGGATTATGACAAACCTGAAATGTAATGTGGGAGATAACATAATACTTCATACTGTTGGGGGAGAATATAGATTAAAAATAAAGGGGATTATAACCGAACCTGTCATGGGAGCCTCTGTAATAGGATGGAAACAGGTTTTTATCAGCGATGAAGATTTTGAAAGAATGTATGCAGATGCAAAACAAAAAGAAACAGCGGAAATGACTTCGGATGTCTGTATCCTGCAGATTTATAAAAAGTCTGATTGCAGTTTATCGGATGGTCAGTTTAAGCGTCAGTTGAATCTTGATACCGGAATTGTGGATAATTCCGGTGGAGCACTGACCAGAGATATGTCATTTCATTATACCAATCTTTTTGCTGAAATCATCAGTTCTATACTAATCGTATTTATTGGTCTGCTGTTAATTATTATAATGATTGTGATGGGACATAGTATTTCTACAGG
>JAUUNJ010000180.1 GCA_030844625.1 Roseburia sp.
GATGCAACAATATATATGCCACTATCGCATTGTGTTTGTGCAAATAATTTCATTGCTTTCGCAGCATCCACGACGTGAAGATAATCCCATAATTGTGTCCCTTCTGTCATTTCTATACTTTCATCATTTTTCATTTTTCTTAATGATGACATGATTAACGTTCCACTATAATCGTATCTACCATAAATACTAAAAATTCTGGTCCAAATGAATTTTATACCGCTTTTATATGCCATCTTATTTAACGTTTCATAAGCATGTAATTTTTCTCTACCATATTCCGTGTCTGGATGACACGGATAATCTTCATCTACCAATCCATTTGTAACCCCATACTCGGCTTGAGAACCTGAACCTAAGAAAAAATTACACTTCAGCTTTTCCGCCAATTTCATAGCATTCACTGCTCCAGCATAATTTTTTTTCTGAATTTTCACATCATCTCTATATGGCCTACGTGCACCTTCCCATGCAAGATGATAAAAAAAATCAGCTTTAGGAATTTCATTAACAAATCTAGCATAATCATTCATATCTGCTTCTATAATATGTATTTTATTATCTTTTATTATTCTTCCTATATTACTACTGTTTGGACGAACTATTGCATAAATTTCACAATTACTTTTTATCCATTCCTTTATTAAATGGACTCCAATAAAACTTGTCGCTCCAGTTATTACAATTTTCTTCATATTATCACCCATTAATCAGTCCTAACATAGTATTTTTTAATCCATCTGTATCAAGTCCAAATAGTGAATAGAGGTAGTTTGCATGTGCCATAGGCACAAATTTATCTTTTATTCCCACTATTTTTAATTTTGTACTAATCCCACTTTCCGCAATTATCTGCGCAACTATACTTCCCAATCCACCATATATATTATGATCCTGAGCTACCACAACCCTTCCTGTTTTTGCTGCTTCTATAATTGCATTTTGATCAATCGGTTTTATAGAATACATATCGACAACTCGAATGCTCTTTTGTGTCTGTAACTTTATCTCTTTTGCAGCTTTCAATGCATATTGAACAATTACTCCACTACAAATGAAAGTTCCCTCCTCGCCTTCAACGACTTCAATAGAACCTCCTGATTTAACTTCTAAATTTTCTGGATAAATATTCTCTGTGGGCTCTACACTGCTTCGAATATACATAGGGCTTTCAATACTAATGGAATAATCCAATAATTTTTTTGTCAAATTAGCATCACTCACTTCAAATACTTCAATGCCTGGGATCGACGTCATAATTCCACAATCTTCAATTGCCCAATGCGTTGCTCCTGATATTCCTCCCGATACACCAGCATAAACTCCTATCATCTTTACATTTCGATTTCCATAAGCAATATCTGTACGACACTGTTCGCATGCTCTCATAGTTAAAAAAGGAGCCATGGAAAAAACATACGGTTTAAAACCCTCACAAGCAAGTCCAGCGGCAAAAGAAACCATATTCTGTTCTGCAATTCCTGTATTAAATGCTCGATTTGGAAATTCATCTACAAATTGTCGATTTCTACAAGTTCCTGAAAGATCTGCATTTACCACAACAACTTTATCATCTGCCCTTCCCAGAGCAGTCATATACTCCCCTATCACATTGCGAAGAAAACTTTTATCACCTGTCACTGGTTCCACCTGCTTTCGTATTGTTTTTTTATTTTTTCAATACAATCTTTTAATTGTTCATCTGAAATTTTTCCTGCATGCCATCTTACTTGATTTTCCATAAACTCAACACCTTTTCCTTTAATTGTATGTGCAATTATAACTGTTGGTCTATCAGAATCTGATGCTGGAAGATTATCAAGGCACCCTTTGATTTGTGAAATATTATTTCCATCAATCTCGACTACATTCCATCCAAAAGTTCGATATTTTTCTGCAATATTACCAAGTGCTGTTATATCATTAAGTGTTCCATCAGCCTCAAGTCCATTAAAATCGATAATGGCAATAAGATTTCCTAATTTATAATGTACCGCATTAAGTGCTGCTTCCCAAATTGAGCCTTCTGATTGTTCTCCATCTCCCATAATAGTATATACACGAGATGTAAAATTTTCTTTTATCCTAAGCCCCGCAGCAATTCCACATGCAATAGGCATACCATGCCCTAAACTTCCTGTGGATACTTCAACGTAAGGATTTACCAAATTACAAGAATGCATTGAAAATCTTCCTTGATCCGTCGCGTATTCATTTATTACATCTTCTGCTTCAAAACAGCCAATTGCAGCTTGGTTGAAACTAGTTACAGCAGAAGCATGACCTTTTGATAAGACAAATCTATCCCTTGATTCATCCTTTAAATTATTCGGATCAAATTTCATCTGATATTGCCACAATACCGTCATAACATCTGTAATGGATAAATCTCCCCCTATATGAATTACTTCCTTATTACATAATTTTAATAAATTAATTCTAATTTCCAATGCAGCTTTTTCAAGATCTCTCACTGTCTGTATCATAATAATCTCCAATTCACCATTACAATTTAACTGCTTCCTTTATTATCTCTGCCATGTAATCAATCATTGCATCCGTCATTCCCGGATATACACCAACCCAAAAAGTATTATTCATAATAAATTCCGTCACGGAAAGATCTCCAGAAACTCTATATGCATCCGTATCCCGAATCTGATCAAAGCATGGGTGTTTGATAATGTTTCCGCTAAACAGTAATCTTGTCTGAACATTATGTTCCTCAATATATCTGGTTACCTTATTTCTTTCAATTCCAGTTTCAGGTCTTACAGAAATTAAAAAACCAAACCATGATGGTCTACTATTTTCTGCTGGCTCCGGTAAAATAATCTTATCCTGAATGCACTCCAATGCCTTATGTAAACGCTCCCAGTTGTGACGTCTTCTTTCAATAAAAGAAGGAAACTTCTTTAACTGCTCCACACCAACTGCCGCCTGTAAATCTGTAACTTTCAGATTATATCCGAAATGACTATATACATACTTATGATCATACCCCTGAGGAAGTTGTCCATACTGTCCATCATATCGATGTCCACAAAAATTGTCATGTCCTGATGGACAAATGCAATCTCTTCCCCAATCTCTATAAGATAAAATCAGTCTATGTAATTGCGGATCATTCGTATATACACATCCACCTTCTCCCATCGTCATATGATGCGGTGGATAAAATGAACTTGTGCCAATATCGCCCCATGTTCCAGAAAATTTTGTTTCTCCGCTAATTGTATACTGTGTTCCCAATGCATCACAGTTATCTTCAATCAGCCATAAATTATTCTTATCGCAAAAAGCTTTTACTGTTGCAATATCAAAAGGATTACCTAATGTATGTGCAATCATTACCGCTTTTGTTTTTTCACTCAATGCAGCATCTAATTTTGTGACATCAATGTTATATTGCGGCACAGTAACATCAACAAATACTGGAACCGCACCATATTGAAGTATTGGTGTAATTGTTGTTGGAAATCCACATGCAACCGTGATTACCTCATCGCCTCGTTTAATTTGTCTATCTCCTAATTCTGGAGCTGTAAGCACAGAAAATGCAATCAAATTTGCTGAAGATCCGCTATTAACCAAATGTGCAAACTTTACACCAATCCATTCTGCAAATTTTTTTTCAAATTCATCAGAAAATCTTCCTGTTGTCAGCCAAAAATCAAGCATTGCATCTGTAAGACTTTGCATCTCTTTTTCATCATACACTCTTGAAGCATAACTTACTCGATCTCCCGGTTTAAAATTCTCCTTAGATTCCTTTGGTTCTTTAAACTTATGATAAAATTCTGCAACCAAAGATTTAATTTCTTCACGTGCCTCATTTTCATTCTTCCAGTTTGCCATTTTCATTAGTCCTCCCATTTCTTCCATGGTGCATTATTTGTCTTCAGTAATTTTTCAAGCATGTCCATTTCTCTCTTATTATCCATACACTGCCAAAAGCCTCTATGCATATATGACATCAATTCTCCTGATGCTGCCAGCCTTTCCAAAGGTTCTCTTTCAAATACTGTCTGATCATCTTCTATTAAATCAAATATCTGAGGTTCTAAAACCATGTACCCTGCATTAATCGGTGCTCCGTCTGAAAGATTCTTTTCCCTAAATGATTTAACCGCATTATCCCCACCAATTTCAAGAATCCCTTTTTGCTGCTCCAACATAACTGCCGTAAGCGTAGCTATTTTTCCATGCTCTTTATGAAACTTTACAAGCTTGCTTATATCTACATCACATACTCCATCACCATACGTCATCATAAATGGCTCATTTCCTACATATTTCTGTATTTTCTTGATTCGTCCACCTGTCATAGTGTTTAATCCCGTATCTACAACTGTAACTTTCCAAGGATCGGTATGTGATTCATGAATTGTCATTTCGTTTTTTCCATTACTATAATCAAAGGTTACATCACTATTATGTAAGAAATAATTTGCAAACCACTCCTTGATAACATACTGTTTATAACCAGCGCATATAATAAAATCATTATAGCCATAATAAGAATATTCCTTCATAATATGCCAAAGAATTGGTTTTCCACCTATTTCAATCATAGGTTTCGGCTTAAATTGAGACTCTTCGGAAATTCTTGTTCCGAAGCCACCTGCTAAAATAACTACTTTCATCTTTTGTCCTTTCTTTTCTACTTTCCATATACTTCAAACACCAAATTCTTCATCATTTTACTTTGATTACATACTAAATAATTCCCTGTATCTACATCCGAACTTGTATATTCAAATGTTATTGCATTGCTTAAATCTTCCGATACATTTGTACAATATATTTTTAATATATATTGTTCACCCGGTGTAACATCTACTTTATTCCATTTTATTTTATTAAATTGACAGTCTTTCATATGTGCAGCATTAACAGTTGTTTCTGCAAGTTTACTTTTTTCATTGTCATATAGTTCAAAATGAACATCACAATCATTCACCCTCCCATACGTTCCAACCATCACACTAATGCCAGTTATTTTTTTAACATTAGTTTCAAAATATTGTTCATATACAACTTCATTTGGTATTCCACCCATAAATTCCGCATTTTCTGCATTAACTGCATATACCACTGTCGGTTGTGTATAATTATATGTCAAACATATAATAGACGGAATCACAAATATAAGTATTCCATACAAATATCTTAATCTATTTATTCCTTTGCTGTATTCAGTATCTATATTTTTTATATTTTGCGTATATTTAGGATGTTTAAAAATTGTTATCACAAATAAGACTGAGGCAAAGCACGTAAATATTAAATCATTATTTTTTATCACAAACAGATCATTCATTTTCAAGTTAAGGCTAAGTTTTGATGTATCCAAAAATGCACTCCAAACTGCACCTGAAAATAAACCTTGATCTAACGCCTCAGGCCAGCCATTTACAACAAATACAATATAAAACGTCATTAATAAGCACTCTAATAACATAAATATATCTCTTTTTTTGCTAATTACATTTCCTAATACCCAAGTTGGTACAGCCATCAATAACCACTGTGGATGCCAAAATGACAACCCAAAAGAAAAAAAAGTGACCAAATTTAAGTAAAAAATCAACCAATTTATACTGTTTTCTGTTTGTTCATTAAAATATGTATATGCACATAAAGCAACCCACACTAAAACAACAATGCTTATTTTTACATGATTTCAGCAGTCGGTAAGGAGGGTTTTAGATAATGGCA
>JAUUNJ010000181.1 GCA_030844625.1 Roseburia sp.
TAGTCTTCCGTATGGAATTTAAGTTTACGTGCGGAATTTACTTTTTCACTCAAGCGCTTTCATTGAAATAACAATTTTCTTATTTAAACAATGACAATCCGTATAATATTCTATTTCCTCCTCCATAATACCGAAATGATTCATCCCTTTCCATAACAATTCACAATATCCATCTAGTAATACCAATAATGTGTTGGTTTCACCTTCACATTCTTTTCCCGAACGATCACGCACTGCAATCTGTTCTTCTTCATCCTTTCGAAGATATTTTTCTATCTCTTTTGGTTCCAAATGTGCTTCGCTTGATAAATAGCCATATAAGATTCCATAATTTTCGCCCAATTGTTCCTTTAAATACCCAACATTACTCTGTGTACGATTTTTTCTAATTTTCTCTTCGTCCTCTTCTACCAATAAAAAACTTCCCCATGCTAATTGTTCTATAATTAATCGTAAAATGAATACAACTTCTACAAAAAAGCCATTATTTAATAATAATGTTGCTGCTTTAAAACTAGTACTTAATCTTCCCAACGCAACAAAAAACAAATCTTTATTACTTTTTTGCACTTTACTACTTTTTAAATATTCGTCAATAATTTTAGTATTTCTTACAGCACAGTCAACAATAACATGTCTTACCATTTCATACTGACTATAGCTTTTTTCATCTGAAAAATCTTCAATATCCATATTTTCTAAAATATCTTCAAAATCATTATCTTCTTTATATTTGTATATCGCCGCAGCTATATATTTTCTCAATAGAGGTGATGCATCAATTTGAAGGGAATAGCCTACCCCTTCTAGTAAATATGGAATCAACGAAGCAATGTTATCATTATTTTTATACTTCTCACTTTCTATATCCGTTTTTAAGTCTTTTCTCATCATTAGCCTCCTTCATCATTCATCTAAAATAGTAATCTTACACTGCGGATGCTTGCTTAAAATACATTTGCACACTTCTTCCTTTTTTGTAACATCACATTCCGGCCTAAATCTCAAGTTTATTTCAGAAAAAGCATTTTCAGAAAAAGGTACCGATAATCTTTTAGTCCAAAATAACCTTTTACTTCCATCTACAGAAGCTGTCATAAGTTTTATTCTTACTTCTTTTTCATCCTCCCACACTTTCTCATATGCCACTCTATTCTCTCCCTTGCAAATGCCTGAACGTTTCTTTATTATTCCGATAATTTCTGGCTCAATAAACCTTCCACCATCCAAAACTTCATCTCCATTTTGAATAGATTTCTTTTATATCAGGTGCTGAAGAACTGACAATATTTCTTTTCTTACCCCATCGCATGATTCGCATCCACAAAAAACAATCTGCCACGCATCATATACAGCACTGTATTTTGCACATACACATTCGAAAACATACTACTAAGCTTTGCATTTCCCTTCACTTTCTTCATAAACTTATCTGCACTTGCTTTGTCTTTCAAAATAATAAGCTGCGAATAATAGTACTCCTTCCCCAACTGATCATAATCCCGTTTTATCTCCCTCAAATTTGTCAATGCATGCAAAATACTTGCGTAATCAAATTTTTCAACCAGATGTGCTAGCACTATCCATTCTTCTCCACGATAATCAATTCCATTATAAATTCTGTTATTTCCGAACACTTTCCAATTAGAATCTACTGGCAAAAGTCTGTCAATAATAACCGCAGCTTCCGTATCCATCCACTCACTTACCATTCCTCTGATCACAGCATCATCATCTGATTCTTCCGGTAACTGATTTGAAACTTCATCAACATCTTCCATAACCTTTTCCGGAATCCGGTTCTTCTCATCAATAACTTCGTTTGCAAGATACAAAAAATCTTTCATATTGCACATCCAAAAATTCTTCTGTGTAGTACTCCTAAATTCTTTTAATAATTCGAATCGCGGTTTGCGGTCAAATTTTTTATCAACCCAATCTTCTTTCACATCATTTGTAATCAAAATAACATCTTTTCCACACTCTGATGCATGATTCAAAATTTCCATCCAGACAAACAAATCTCCATACTTTTGCAGACCTGTCTTATCTTCCTGATCCATGTATCCTGGTGGTATTTTTTCTTCATACCTTCTTCTTCCATCTACCGATATTTGTGTCATTTGTTCATAAGTAAGTTCTTCTCCGATTGTAAATTTTTCTTCGATCTGATTTTGTATTTCATCGCCTTGCGATGATAAATCCAGAATCTTATCATTAATCCTCTGTGTTGTATCAATCTGAAAATCTTCCACTTTTGCTGAAAAAGCTTCCATTTGTTCTTTCAATATATCTACTGCCTGATCTATGGGTTCAAAAATTTCCTGCTCTAAAAATGGATGCTTGTCCTCTCTGACAGTTATCTCTTTCAAAGTAGTTAATATTCCTTCTAGTTCTTTTGTATCCTTCTCGAATTTTGTGACTGTAGATACCAACTTTGGCACATACCCCATGTCCCGATTATCTTTGTCTAATAATGCCATATACGTTTTCTCTGGTTTTGCAGCCACTGTATCCTTGTTTTTAAGGAATTCAAAATATACCTGTGCCGGAAGCCACAATCTGTTTGCAAAATACGGAAACACATTCTTAAAAATTTTGTTTCTCGAGTCTTCGGAATAATAATATAAATCAAGAAGTGCTGATGTATCAAAGACAATGATACCGTCATTTTTCAATATATCCAATATTCTGTCTTTTGTTAAGTAATAGTGTTCAAACAGATTCATTGCCTCGCCTTTCTTTATATGCAATTATTTTATAGCCAAATGCCATTTTCTACACTTTTTCTTTCCGTTTTCATTTTACCTGATAATTTCAAATCTTAAAAATGCCGACATCATTTTGCGGATGCAAAATACTAACATTCTATAAATCCGCCCATTTTACTAATCATCAAACAAACTCAGTTGTGTTTCAATTAATGATTTTACTTTTCTCTCTTTGATTGTATCAAATTCATCAATCTTACCAAACAATAATGGTGACTGAGGATTATGCAATCCAAAATTCCTTGTAACTGTATTTTCGCTATAATTTGCATAACAATATAAGCAACCATTTTTGCATGTATTATAAGCTCCAATGTCAATACTGGCTACACATCCACATTCCGCTCTTTGATTTGTGTCTTTATCTACATTAAGCTTAAATCCACCAATTCGCTCAATTCTTTCTCTGTCGATGCAGTGTGCATGTTCAACACCTAATTCATGAAAATCTGCCAGTTCTGCACATGTATCAATATATAAATCATATTGTCTGGCTATCTCTACAAATCGTTTCAATAATTCCTTTTGCATCTCACGAGTATCTTTCACAATATTAAGCGGCTTAACATTTCTCTCTGTATTTCGATATAAATCCATAAAACTAACAGTACACTTTTCCGTATATCCTGCTAATTTTGATGCTAAGAGTTCAAAATATTTGCAATGATATTGCATTGAGTATTGTTCGTTAAAAAAGATAGGATCATATCTCCACACAACTTTTTCCTTTCCGATCTCCTTGGATAATTCTTGAAATGTCGGAATAATAATCCTATTCTTCGACGGTAAATTTCGTTCTACATCTGGTCCATATGCAGTCAATGTAAATTGAAAATAATATATATAATCCTTTAATTCATCTAAACGCCCCAACATTGGAGTCGGATTTTTTGTCCAAAAAACTATAGCATCAACCACATTTGGTGATAAATCTATTTTACTTATCTGATGAATATTCATGGGATTTCTTACCAATACATATTTTTCCTTTAATCTGTTTAACATCCATTCTGAATAATAAGAAGGAATATCTGTACGTCTACTCGCACTAATTATCATCAAATCACCTCTAGTATCAATTGCGCACTCTCACAAAACTTGGCTACACAATAATCCTGAATAAATCTATCTGGTATTTCTCCTTCAAATATATTTTGATTATTTTCATACCTCAAAGATCCCTCATAATAATTTTGCTCTTTAAATCTTCTTCTCGATTCATAAGAAATATTGAGTCCTACTCTTTCGATTTCTTCCACAAACAACGGAAAAGCATCCCGTCCAGTATGGATACTGTCCACATCATTAATGATTATTAATAAAGGTGAATTATCCGGTTTATTCTTAACAATTTTTTCTGCAAGACATGAAAACCACGTTCTGATTCCATCTTCTCCTATAGTTTCAAAAAAGAAAGAGATTAAGTACTGAATAATAATAACATTACACTTATGCAGTTCATTTTTTTCAAAATACGTTAATACATCTATGTTCCTCTTAAATTTTACTCCGCCACCCTTAAAATTTTCTTTTATAAAGTTATGTATTTTTCTCCAGTACACATTATTATCAACACCAATATAAGATATACCCTGTTTGTATTTCATATATTCAAATGCCATCAAATCTGGTGCACCTCCACATCCCAATGACAAAATATGAAAATATGGATAGTGAGATAGATTCAGCTGGCTTAATGCATAAATAATTTCCGAACAATATTTATATGAATATCTACAAACATAATAGTCAAGTAGTTTTTCACAGTCATATTCATCTCTGTATTTATGATGATGAAAATGAATATCATCTAAGCATTGCTTACAGTTTTCTCCACACGCACTCTCACAAGTCGTCTTAGCTGTACAGATAAAGCACTCGCTATTCTGATATTCCTCGTCACAAAATGGTAAGCGATGAATAACACACCGCCTACCATATTCCTAAATTCAGTTAAAGCAGTAAACGACTACCGTTTACTTTCACTTCCTCTGCTACCTATGCGGCAGGGGAATTCTTTTTTCCGGAACATTAGATTCCACATCAATTAGTCCTGAACATTGTTCCTTTATAAATTCACTCCATGGCATCAGCTGCTCTATACCTGCGGACGAATTCATGTAATCCGGCATATACAGGAGTACCGTATAGAGGTATTGGAAAATATTCAGATTGTTTGCTTTTGCTGTCTCTACGATGCTGTACATCACCGCACTTGCACCGGCACCGGTCTCTGATGTGTGGAACAGGAAAGCTTTCCGCCCAATCGCATAACTTTTGGCTTTTCGCTCTGCCCGATTGATCGAAATCTCACATCTGCCATCCAGCAGATAATTCATCAGTGTGTCGTGATGGTTTTGGGCATAGTTCACCGCTTTCCCCAGCTTGTTGTAACCCTGGTATCCGTCGCACTGTACCAGTCCACGAAATCCCTCTGGAAAGTTCTGTGCACAGGATCCTTTACAGCTTGGCTGATAATCATAGAGGACGATTGGAGTGAGCACATCACTGCCGGTTGTATATAACCACATATAGGATGTTTGCTCCGCAGTGCGTCCCTTCTCACGCAAAACCTGACATGTTGTCTCGTCTGCATGCACCAGATCACGCTTTAAAAGTTCTTCATCCCAGCTGGTTCATCAGAAACTCCTGCCGGTAATAAGGCATTGCCAGTCCGATCTTTTCCATTGCAACATATGAGACTATGGATGGAGAGGCCGGGCTGTGCGGGATTAAAGCGGTAGGTGTTTTGGATTCTGCGAATGTTCCATCACCATCTTTTTTGCATTCCGGGCACTGCCATTTTTCCTGGTAATAATGAATTCGTTCCACCTTCGCAGGTGTGATCCGGAGTTCTTCCCGGACAAACGTTTCCGTCACATACTCCATCTTGGAATTACAATAAGGACAATACTTATCTTCTTC
>JAUUNJ010000182.1 GCA_030844625.1 Roseburia sp.
AAAACTGCAAAAAAAGTTATAAATTTTTTGTCGTGGGCTTGACATACGGGTGTCGCAAATCGTGGATTCTAATGCGTTTCACTCCCGCTTTTTCCGCCCCTCTTGTCATTTCATGGTGCAGAAAGCTTTTTGTCAGATGAAAGATACGGTCAGTGGGAAGAATCCCGTACAATCTGCCGATATAATCTTTCAGTTCTTCACATAAGAAATCCGGCATACTTACATTTCGTTTGCTTTTCGGAGTCTTTGGGTCTGTAATTACATCTTTACCCTCCAATCGCTGATAAGATTTTGTTACCCGAATGACTTTGTTATCAAAATCAATATCCTGCGGCGTGAGAGCTAACAGTTCGCCCACCCGTAATCCGCACCAATACAGTATCTGAAACGCATGATAGGAATATGGTTTGTCCTTTACCGCTTCAATGAATTTCAGATATTCCTCTTTTGTCCAGAACAGCATTTCCTCCGCTTTTCCCTTTCCCAACGGCCCCGCCTTTACAACAGGATTGCTTTTCAGTTCATAGAACCGTACCGCATGATTAAACAGTGCACTCAATTCTGATTGCAGAGTTTTCAAATAAGTCGGAGCATAGGGCTTTCCTTTTTCATCACGATAGGAAATCTGTTCATTCTGCCACTGGATAATATCTTTCGGACGAATATCACGCATTTTCTTATCCTTGAAATAGGGCAGTAGCTTTGTCCTCAAGATATGCTCTTTCGTCAGCCAGGTATTGTGTTTCAGTTTCGGCTTCATATCTCTTGTGTATGCCTGAACAAATTCCTCAAAAGTCATATCCAAGTCAGCCGCTTCTTTCATACGGAAATGCCGTTCCCACTCTGTTGCTTCCCGTTTGGTCTTAAATCCCCTCTTAACTTTCCGGCAATTCTTACCAGTCCAGTCATAATAGTGAAAGGACACATACCATGTTCCCCGCTGTTCGTCTTTGTACGCCGCCATAATCTCACTCCTTTCCTAATTCGCCTGTGCCATGCCATAAAATTTTTCTTCATAGTATTTTCTGCACACTCGTCCGGCGATTGTGATAAAACCTTTTGCTTCCAGTTCTTCGTTCATCTGCCGCACCAGCTTATAAGCAAATGGTTTGGAAATGCCTAAGTCCTGCGCCACTTCTCCGGCTGTTACAAATAAATCATTTTTCAAATACACGTCCTCCTTTTGGATTTTTAACTTTTTTGTTAAGTTCTGTATTTTCAGTATACTTAACATTTCTGCTATTGTCAATAGCTTTTTTGTTAAGTTTATCTTTTTTATTAAATTTAGCATTTCTGATAAGTTTTTGTTGCCGTATTATTTTAGGTATGCTACAATGTAAGAAACGGGATAACTATTTTCACAGGAGGGCTTTATGGAATACACGATACGAGAAATGACGGTAATGGAATATCCTCTATTGAATGAATTTCTATACGAAGCTATTTTTATTCCAGACGGTATAAAGCCGCCACCGAAAAATATTATCGCTTCTCCCGAATTACAAATTTATGTTGACCGCTTCGGGGCATCAAAAGCTGATTTCGCATTAGTCGCAGAAGTTGAACAAAAAATCATTGGTGCTGTCTGGGTACGCATTATACACGATTACGGACATATTGATGATGAAACGCCCTCTCTTGCCATCTCTCTATACAAAGAATACCGGGGACAGGGGATAGGAACCGATATGATGAAAGAAATGCTATCTTTGTTGAAAACACATGGTTATAAACGTGTTTCACTTTCTGTTCAAAAGGCTAATTATGCGGCTGAAATGTATCGAAAAATCGGCTTTGATATTATACGGGAAAACAAAGAAGAATGGATTATGGTGTGTAATTTGTAAATTTTAAAGAAAGGACACAGAATTATGACACTGGGAGAACGAATTAAGAGAATCCGCACATTTCGGGGATTAACACAACGGGAACTAGGATTGAAGCTGGGATATGAGGAGCGCAACGCTGATGTTCGTGTAGCACAATATGAATCCGGCTATCGTGTTCCCAAAAAAGATACTCTCATGGAAATTGCCAAAATTTTGAATGTCAACTATATCAATTTTATTACCGAAGCCCCCGGCTGCGCCGAGGACATTATGCAGACTTTTTTCTGGCTTGACGAGGACAACCGCAATACCTTTCATCTGTTCCAGCTTGTCCGCAATACCGGCAAGTGCAATTCCTTCGATGATAAGTCTGTCCGATATAATGATACTGATGAATGGCCCGCTCATGCCCCTGTCGCTATGTGGATTGATTACGGTCTTGTAAATGAATTTCTACGTGAATGGTGTCTGCGGAAAGAACAGCTAAAAAGCGGAGAAATTTCAGAGGACGAATATTTTGAATGGAAAATCAACTGGCCTGCTTCCAGCAGTAGCGTTGATGAAAAGGGAAATGACAAGAAAAATAACAGTTATCAGTGGAGAAATCAATAATGGATAAATTACAATACGACAGTTTTTATAAATTTATCGTTTCAGTTGGTATTGTTTTAATTGTTGCGCCATTATTTTGCTTGCATTATTTAGTTTCTGGTTCATATGATATTATCATGACACAAGAAGAAGCAAACAATTTATCAGAAATTTCTTCTGACTTTTTAAGTATCAAAATACAATACGTTCAAAATATATTTAAATACTTACCCATCATTTGTATTGTGTTTATTATTATTGGTGTAATTTTTACTTTCTGGGGATGTTTAAAATGGCTTCAAATACAAAAAACTTTAGATCAAATAACTAAATTGGATTTAGAAGAAAAAGAATTGCATATTCAAAGTATGTCTGCTCAAGAAATTGCTGAAAAGGTCATAAATGAAGACATTGAGAACCATGAAAACTCAAACTCTGATTCTCAAATAACCCCTTCTAATTCAACAGCTTCCTCTCGAATCAGAAAAGCTTTTGAAATAGAAGATGCCTGCTATAGTTATCTGAAGAATAAACTCAAACGCAAGTATAATGTCCATCAAAATGTCAAAGTTGGTAATTGCGATTATGATATTATTGCATCTTCAAAATATAATAACATTGATTTATTATATGAAATCAAATACTGGAATAATCCTGTTTCAAAGGCTACACTTGCCCGACTAGTTAATCAAATTGAAAAGCGTGGTATTTCATACGAAAATACTGCTCACAGAAATTTTCGTTTTATTATCTTAATTATATCTCAAGAAGATTGCTTTTCAGAGACTACGGATTATTTAAACAACCTAATTTCGCATAAAAATCTATCGTTTGTCTCTATTGAGTCTATGAAAGAAGAACAACTATTCTCTGAATAGGTATCAAAAAGGTATCACAACACATACTAAGAGCCAGGAAGTCCGCTGTTTATGCGGCTTCCCGGCTCTCTGTTTACTACTCGAATTCGATTTCGTAAGGCTGATTTTTAGTATTTTCTTTCATATTAAATACTATTCTCCTTGACTTTTCAGCCTTAAAATTTGTATTATTTATATCTATTTGGATTATTAACATCACGATAACATCATATTGTCAACTACGTTCTAATTAACTTTTGCAATCCTTTTTTCTCTCATCCTTGCAAACTCATGTGCGGCTTTAAGGCTTTCGCTCATTGCCTTCGCATATCTTTTTTCTTCTTTTTCCCGTTCTGTTTCATTGTACCACCCCCAACTATTACCATAGTAGCATTTTTCTGTTGCATTCAAGTTCTGGTGTGTATTTCTCATATTTTTACCTCATCTACTCATCCTTTAACACTTCTATTACATCTTCTATCCTGCAATCCAGCTTCTGGCATATCCCGTCAATGTGTTTCATCTCTACATATTGATTCTTTGACAGCCTAGACAAAGTCCCGGCGCTGAAGCCTACCATATTCATGAGCTGTGTCTTCTTAATATCCTTGTCGATAAGTGTCTTCCATAATGGTCTATATGATATCATCTTTTCTCCTTTTTATCAATTCGGTAACTGTGTTTCTGTTTTTACTCAATTATAATCCAACACCTTATTCCTGTCAATATTTTATTCTAACTTGTTAGAAATTTTATTCAACTTTTTGTATCAAAACTATTGACGTACAGTGTACATATGGTAATATACAACCAACAACAGAACAGAAGAAACTTACAACAAGTTAGAATTTTAATTTTACAAAATGGAGGAAAACAATATGTTAAAGGAACAGAGATTTGGAGTAGAAGTTGAAATGACAGGAATCAGCAGAAAGAAAGCTGCAGATGTTCTTGCAGAAGTGTTCGGAGCAATCGCAGGTGAGCCAGACGGTACCTGCTATCACACACGCATCATCAAGGACCAGAAGGACCGCAAATGGAAAGTCATGAGAGATTCATCTATCACACCGGTAAGAAACGACAATTCAAATGCTCCGATGGATGAATACAGAGTAGAAATGGTTACACCACCCCTCAACTATGAAGACATTGAGCTCCTGCAGGTCGTTATAAGAAAGCTCCGCGAGAACGGAGCAAAATCCCATCGCAGCTGTGGTATTCACATCCATGTTGACGGAGCCAATCACACAGCGGCATCTCTCAGAAGACTGGTAAGTTTCATGACAGCTAGGCAGGATCTGATCTATGAGGCTCTTGAAATCGGTGATCGTGAAAACAGCTGGTGTCACAAGCTTAACAAAACACTCCTTAATGCAATGAAAAAGGACAAGAACCTCACGAACGAAAAAGCAGAGGAAATCTGGTACAGCAGTGCAAACGACGGTTACTGTGGGGGCATAGACCATCAGCATTACAATTCCACAAGATACCATGGTGTGAATCTCCATGCTTTTTTCACAAAAGGTACAGTTGAGTTCAGACTTTTCAACAGCACGCTTCATGCTGGAAAAATAAAGGCATACATTCAGTTCTGTTTAGCTGTATCTGCATGGGCTATCACCTCCAACGACAAGCTGGTGTTCCGTTCTATGGACAATTACACTGCAGAGCAGAAAGTTACAATCATGAGAAACATCCTTACTCACAGACTTGGTCTCTATGGGGACGAATTTAAGACCTGCCGGCTTCACATGATGAACCCTTTGAAGAAAGCCGCAGGCATGGCAGTAAGAGAAGCTGCGTAACACAGTCCGCTGACCTATCGGCATGACGGGGAGAATGGAGATAATATGGCAAATCAGAAAAATATCCCTATAGGGCTCAGGAAGAAATACAGGATCGTTATCTCTGGCGGGCTTTCCAATGAGCATTTTGTGAAAGCTCCAAACAAGACTATTGCCAGGTCTATGGCAAAAGGAGAACTTAATCCATGGATAAAAATAATCAAAATTGAGGAGGTATCAGCATGAAGAAATTATATGTAGCATACGGAAGCAATCTCAATATTGCACAGATGGCTCTCAGGTGCCCTACAGCACATATTTATGGCACCGGCCTATTAAATAACTGGGAGCTTATTTACAGAGGCAGTATGACCGGATCATACGCAACAATAAGGAGAAGAAAAGGCTCTGCCGTTCCGGTTGTGGTATGGAGTATAATGGAGAATGACGAGAAGAGTCTTGACATTTATGAGGGGTATCCCAGATTTTATTTCAAGCAGAATGTTATGGTAGATCTTCCGTCCGGAAAGAAGAAAGCAATGGTCTATATCATGGATTTGAAACGTAAGCCAGGCAGGCCGAGTCAGCGGTATGTAGAATCCATCCGAGAGGGATATATT
>JAUUNJ010000183.1 GCA_030844625.1 Roseburia sp.
AAAAAATAAAGCAAGTAATTTTTAATAGTCACTTGCTTTTTGTATCAATGACTTTTTACAAAATCTAAAATATCTTCGTAGGTTAATTCTGATGCCGCTACACCCAATCCGAGATGAACCAACTCTTCATCAGTACAATCAAGCACAATATCGTTAAGTTCTAGTAGCACAAGCATTACAAAAATACCAATGCGCTTATTTCCATCTAAAAAAGCGTGATTCTTAATCAAAGAATAACAAAGCCTAGATGCCTTTTCTTCAATAGTTGGATATTGATCAACTCCAAAATAAGTGTCAAAAACATTCGAAAGCGAGGCCTCAACTAACCCCTTGTCTCGTACACCATCCATTCCTCCCGTAGATATAATCAATTGACTATGTAAGGCAACAACCTGTTCAACGGTTAATCTCTTCATTTAGCTAATTCCTTCAAGGCTTCTAGGTGGCGTGACAAGATAGAACTTGCCACCTCGTCAACACTAGCTTGATCTGCAACAACAGCTTCTGTCTGTTCTTCTTGAACCAAGGTGTTATAGTCAACTAAAACATATTTAGGTTTATTGTTTTTCAAAATAACAGCTGTACCCTTACTATCAACCATTCGAGCAACTTTAGAGAAATTCTGATTTGCCTCCGTGATTGGAATTAAATTTTCAAGATTAATTTGCATTGTCATCGCCTCCTTTTGTTTATCATACCATTATTAAGCAACAAAAGCAAAAATATAGGATGGATTTATCCTATATCAAGTGAAATAACTTAGTAATTTGAGGGGGATTTAGATCTTGCGTACGGTAAATGAGAATACTTTCATGCTCAACTATGGTAAAATGATGGCAGCTCATAAGACTTCCTTTCGTAACTAGTTCATTCAATTCTATTTAACTAGAAAATCTTATGAGCTTTTATTACGTACTTATATTGTATATTCAAGAGTAATAAATAAGCTAGGCAGCCCCATGGTGTGAACCATGAAGTGTTTCGAAGCGTTAATAGTATCACATTGATTAACATTTTACGGCAATTGATTTCGTCAAATTGCAGCCACATTTATAAGCGACTAAAGTCGCAACAACTGTGTCAATTGCACAAATTTAGTAAGAAAGTACAAAAAATAACACCCCGAAAGGTGCTCTTTGTAAGTATAGTAATTCTTTCGAATTAACGTTTACTAAATTGTGATGCTTTACTAGCTTTCTTCAGACCTGGTTGGGGCATAGTTTATTTCAGCCACTTTCAAACACCTTTAAAAACAGCATTTTTACGTATTTACAAAAGTCATTATTTAATCTAATTTCAATCAACTTCATCAAAATAAGGTAAATTTTCTATAAAAATCAACATATATCGAATCAGAATTATCAAAATTTCCCTCATGTTGATTAATAATAAATTTTGAGAATTGTATAGCGTTTTATACCAATTGTAATATGTAGTATTTTAAAGCAACATTTTGTTAATTTGATAACTTTACTTTATGGTAAAACAAGTCTATGACTCGCATAATAATTGATAAACAAAGAATAGATCTCAAGAAATAAACAAAATAATGACTAAAGACTAGAAAAACGGATAAGATCTTAAACTGGGCTTATCAGTTTTCCTCGGGTTGGAACTTTTTTATACGTAATCTTCTATGATTACATTGCATTGCGGGTAAATTCTCAGCCATTATGGGTATCTTCTTCCCTATTCATCAGTCACATTATAATCATCAATCAACCCATCATGACCATCGAAAGAGAATTCTTTAACAATATAATCCCGTGGAAAATCTGATGGATAACCATTATTTACAATAATTAACTGAAAATCATTTTCACATTCTTCTCCAAGTTGAAGAAAATAATTAATTATAGATTCGTAGATTTTTTCGTCTCTAAACTCTGTACTTGTCGAGGAAGCCCCTAAGTTTTTCCTAGGTGTATCAATCATCAACAATCCTAAATGGTTACCAGTTTGCACTTCTGAACAAATCATTATTGATAGGTAATATGCCATTGTTATCAGAGTCACAGCTCCTAAACTACCTAAATCACTGTATTTATGGCCCCTCACATAAGGTAAATAACTCTTTGTATCAATATAAGCTTCATAAAGATTTGGAAACTCAAAAGATGATAAAATAGTTGAAAATGTTTCAGACAGTTGTTTCAACTTGTCCTCTTTGGCATCCTTATATTTTTGGCGTTTAATTTGTTCTTCTATCCCTTCAACTTCTATCCTCTTTTCAGAAAGCAACATTTCCAAATTTGTAAGTTCCTCAATAAATTTCAGGCTCTCATTTAGAGATTTCTTTTCTTCATATAATTGACCGCTTTTAATTGATAGCAAACTAATTTCTGTAGCCAAGGGATTTATATATTGTCTGGTTAAACTATCTAACTTCTCTTCATCGGATTTAATATCATCCTGTAATTTGTTTATTTCTAGGCCTACTCTATTATTTTTTTCTTTTTCTGAATCAATATAAGTGTGAAGCTCATTTTTCTTTTTTGTAAGTTTTTTTCGTTCCTTTTTCAAATCGTTGATTTCAATTACAATATCATCCATATTCTGATGACACAATAAGCAACTTGATTCTTCGTGAAGTGAAATCGGTCGTAAGCAATTTGGACAATATAAGTATTCGTATTTATTAATAGCTTTAATACCTGCTATTTGCTCACTAATTTTTTCAATATCAGCAAAATATTGATTTTCCAGCAACTGTAATTTTTGTATATACTGTTCTTGATCTGAAAATTTGTTTCTTAGATTACTTAACTTTTCTTTTTGGTCACTAATAAGTACTAACAATTCATTAACATCATTTCCCACTTCTGTTTTCAGAATATCAGATTTATAGTTTTCTATTTTAGAATTAATATCCTCTAATTTAGAATTAATTTCAACAGATTTCACTTGCACTGTTTCATAATTCTCAACTTCTGCAGTTTTTAGAAATTCTCTTACAGCTTCGTATCTAATTTCTTTTACCTTTAAGCTCTCTTTTTCAATTTTAAGACTCTGTTGTAGGTCACCTAGTAAACTATCATAGATATCTAAAATAATCTCAAATGTTGCTTTTTCTTTTCCATTAAGCGCCCAGTTCTGCTCATTAAGAATGTTTTCGTTATCAATATTTGTCTGTTTTAAATATGAAAATTTAAATAAATCTCTAAAACTAAAATCGTCTCCTCTAATGATTAAATTAGTTAGATTAAGCTTCGATAACAAAAAGTATGATAATGATTTTTCATTTGAAGGAATATCAATTTCCAAGGTACGCGCTTGTGTAAATTTTTCTTTGACACTATCGTAAGTCTGTAAAAGAACAGGTTCTTTAAAAGCTGATAATGGTCTTTTAATCTTATAGAGATTCTCTGATATATAAAATTCCAATTCCACATCCGTACA
The DNA here is from genome assembly GCA_030844625.1 of Roseburia sp. Taxonomy (GTDB): domain Bacteria; phylum Bacillota; class Clostridia; order Lachnospirales; family Lachnospiraceae; genus Eubacterium_G. The sequence continues at coordinate 3,400 of JAUUNJ010000183.1, forward strand.
ACTTTCTCCAATTTCTATATATGATTTATGATTCTTTTTCCCAAAAGCATAATCTATTAATTCTAAAATTGCAGTTTTTCCCGTTGAAGTTGGTCCCGAAATATAATTTAATCCTTTATGAAAATGAACCTCATAATTTTTTCTCACACCTATTAATCTAAGTGTCTTTAACAATAGTTTCATTTAATTACCTCGTATACAATCTAATTTACTCTGTATCATGGTCTGTCCAGCTGATACTGTTTTATTTAACACTTTAGAAACTATAAAATCACAAGACTGTAGTATCTTGCTCCAATCTATCCCTTCTTCACTAAATAGTTCAATAACAAATTTCTCTCCTTTATCTGTAATGAAATATCTGTTATTCAAAGAGTTAAATGTAATAATATTTCTAGCTAATAAATCTGCAAGAACTGCATTATACAGTTTATAATTAGGTTTCCAATGGAAATAAGAGTACTTTATATCAAATCTTCCAAGCTCTATTTCATCAGATATTAATTCTGGAAATTTTAGAAAAAAATCACTAATAATCAATTTTTCTTGAGTTGTATCTTTTTTGTGCTCTTTTCCTAAAATATTCAACAGTATCGCAACCCTATTTCGGGTCAAACAATATTCTTGGAAACTTATATTCTCAATTATCTCCAACATCATTTCTCTCCATATATTTTTCCAACACTGCTATAAAATTATCAACCCAACCTAATTCCTTATCATCAGCAAGCTGATGTAAGATACCCTTTTTAGCTAATAAATTAAAATCACTTATCGAGCTCCCTAAAGTGCTAGAATCTAAATCTTCGATTCTAAGATAAGTTTGATTTATTAAACAATTACCATCGTTAGGTTGCTTGTATAGACGATATTGGGTCTTCCAAATAGAATGTATCTTCTTTCTTAAATTATCATACTGTTTTTTCCCATTGATGTCATCTTTGCTTAAAGACTCATGTCTAGCAATTTCTGCATTATAAAAATCAACTTTGAAATCGTCAACATCGGCTATTTGTGCACTCTTCAACATTGATATAAATATAGTATCATTGTACATTTCTGAGATTTCTTCTATCTCATCTTCTCCATATAATATTTCTTCGTAAACCCTTTTATTACTTGCTTCAATAGACATTTTAATCTGTTCTAAATCATTTCTGATATCATCATCAAATGTTGATTTATAACTGCTACATTTCTTAAATTCTTTTAGTAAAAAAGCTCCATCACACAACTCTATCTTTATTTTATGTTCAGCCTTCATTTTACTTTTCCATCTTGACCACCATGATAGCTCATTAATTTTTAGGCCTATTGGAACACATAAATACCAAGAAGAAATATTGGGATGCTTGGTAATCACTGTTCTAAACGATTCTCTAATTTGTTGTTTTTGTGAATCTCCAATCCCATCAATAAAAAATTTACACTGATAAATTGATGGTCTGTCATCTAAGTCACCAACTAGAACATCGATGCCATCATCTCCTTGTGATATCGCAGCCTCCTTCGCTAAAGGTCCAAATTTTTCTTGAAATATCTCAATACATATCTTTTCAAATTTTTCTCTTGCTCCTGGTAATGTATATTTAGCGACTAAATATTTAAAATCATATTCCATATTTCCCCCCAACCAAATATTTTAATTCTGTTTCTACCAATATTAATTTCCTTTTTAGATTGCTAGAATCTCTAAAATTTAATTTCAAACTAATACTTTGTCTATTTTTTCATATCTTTTAGTGCATACTCGCAAGCTTGAATTACAAAACTTGAAAAAGTGACATCTTCATTTTGAATAGCCTTTTCAATTTCTTCGATTAACGGAAGAGGAAACCGAATCGTTTTATTCTCAGTCTCTTTGCGATTAGATTTCAGTTGGAATGCCATATCTGCCCTCCTATTCATTCTATCTATAGGATAAAGAATATTGCACAATAATTATGCATTGCGTTATGTATTGCGTTATGTATTTTGTTATACATTTCTTTTTGCAATCTTATAAGTTGTAATATGATAAATTGTAAAATATAGTGCAACAAAAAACTCATAGCGTTTCATTGGTGTAAACTGTAAGTAACCACACAAACAGAACCCGAGAAAAAACTATGAGCTACTCCCATCTTACCATAACCGACCGAATAAAGATAGAAACTTACTTGGAATTAGGTTTGAAATCTTGCCAAATTGCAAGTAAACTTGGCGTTCATAAGTCTACCATTTCAAGAGAGTTAAGACGATGCCAAAATGGTTATTCCGC
>JAUUNJ010000184.1 GCA_030844625.1 Roseburia sp.
TCGGTGTTTGAAAAATCATATTTTCCAAATGTTTGAAATCCAGACTTTTTTGCTTCATCTACAAATTCCTTGACCATTTTTTCAGCCTGTAAATTTGCCTTTAATACCGGATAGCAACGGAGTGGATCGAGGTCAATATATTTTCCGCTGCTAATGGGAATAATCTCCACCTCATCTCCAGATGATGATTTTCCAACTATGTTTACCCCACCGATCAGCATCTTACGATCTTCCGGAATACTTTCATACTTTTCCAAAGCTGCTTTCGCAGTTGGAATATTGTTGTATGTATTTCCCATAGAGGGAAATTCCTGACACTCATTTACTTCATATGAAAAAGAGAGGATCGGTTTATTATCCAAAGTAAGTGCTACAGGAAGCTTTTCAATCTCAGTTTTCACATAAGAATCCATCTGTTCCACATACTGTCTGAAAATCTTCATAGATGCATCCAATACGTCCTCAGTTTTTTTAATACGTCCATCTTCATCCAATGAGGACATCTCCTGCTCAAATTTTTTATAATGAGCTGCCAAATGGCTTTTTCTGCTGTCTGCAAGTTCTATTCCATAGTGGGATTGAATCAGTACAGAGATACAGTCTGCTTCAAATTCCTTTTGTGCAGTACTGATATCCCGCGTTCCGTGCTGCTCCAACATATGTCCGATCTCTTGGGATAAGGTGCTGAGTTTTTGTGTATCTTCTAATAATTCGTTCAGTACAATTCGATTACTCACCGGATCATAAAGCCCTTTACCTGCGATACTCGATAAATTCTTTGTACTTACCGGACATCCCTGCGACCGGCTGAATTTAATCAACCCCTCAGCAATCTGCGCACGCTCCTCAGAACGATAGCCCATAGAATAAATTTCGGGATATCTTTCTTTTGGAAAATCTGTCTGACCAATATCAAATACGGTACCAATCTTAAAACGAAGTCTTTTTTCCCCTTCAATCTGCCCGTTATAAAATGCCTTTTTCTGTTCTGCCGTTGCATCAGAGAGTGGAATTTTATTTCCGTCTGAAAGATGCAATATCGTTACCTTCACCGGTACCCAGATTTTCATTCCCTTTTCACCCTTTTGAACGTGTGCATCCATTTTTTTCCACGCATCAAATGACTGGACAAACCTTGCAAAACGGTTCTGCGCATAAATCAACTGCATATTGTGCAGTGAATATTGATAAAAATTTGAAGCAAATTGTAATACCTCGGCTATTTTATCCGGATCTTCCACATAAGATCTGCTCACAGACAAAATAAGTTCTTTGGCAGCATTCTGGTTTTCAATTGCTTTTTCTTTCCATTCTGCCTTTTTTTCTCCGGATACTTTATAAGCCATATAACTGTCTCACCTCCATAAATTCCTCTTTAAATGCTTCATATTGATCTTCTGGGAGCTGCTCCACCGGAATCAAATTCATATCTGCATCACATACTGTACCAATTTCATACAAATGAGAATCTTCTTCGGTTGCAAAATAATTGCCATTTTCATCAATTACCACCAGCAAATTTTCCAAATATCCAACTACCATAAAATCTTCTCTAATTGATATTCCTAAATTGATTTCCGCCACTATCTGTGTCCTCCTCTGCGATAAGTTGCTACTGGTTGCTGCATTTTTTCCAAATCTTCTGTATTACTTTGAATTGCCGAGGCATTCGCGAATGCCTGGCAGAACATTTCCGCTGTTTCTCTTTCATATTTGCCACACAGACCTTGTCCATTCATATCTGAAAGAACACGCTCAAAGAATTCCTGAAATCTATTCGTGTTAAAATCTTTTACAAACTCTTCTGGTATGTCAATTGATACTTTTATTGATTCATTTCCTTTATTCTTTTCCACACTTTTTTCTTCAGGTTTCGAATTTATGGAAACTTCCGAAACAACCGGCTCCTGCTGTTGATCTTTTTTCATACTGTCAAACAGCTGCGCATTTTGGCTATTTATCAATGTACACAATGTTTTTAAATTATCCATTTCACGGGCTGTAAGAACCCCATCAAAATTGTAATAAAGTTGATACATGTTCTTTTCAGTATATTTAAATTGATTTTTTTCAACCAATGTAAATTTTTCATTGGAATTGTCCCCGATATAAAAACCGGTTATCTGTCCATTTTTCTTCAGCAAATGAATCTTTCTAGTATTTTTATCCAATCGATCAACTGCCTTCTTCTGATCCGTTGTTAAATCCGGATCATCCTTAAGCCATTGTGCGCAATCCCCATATCCATCCGATAAATACTTCCGGCCAGCTGAATTTGTGAACTTCACCGTTGCCATTTCTTCGCCTGGAAGAATGCGCTGTCTGGTATAGCCACACATATTCAGCATCTTTTCATAAAATTCATCTACATATGTTTTATTATCTTTATTTGTAGAAAAATTCTCTCTGGAATCCATTGATTGCTTGCCTAAAGAACCACCATCCTTAATTTTTCCTTTTTTAATAAGCAATGCTTCATTAAAATCTTTGCCAGCCGGTGGAATTTCAACATTTACCTCATACCCAAGCTTCTCATATTTTTCTTTCAGCCCTGGTCTGTACTCTCCGCTTGCTAATGCTTTACCATCATAAATTGCCCCCTGTCCAGCTTTATCGTTATCCAAGCAGAACGAAACTCGTTTGATATGTTTATAGTCCTGTAAAAACCTTGCTAACGGATGATCATCCACCATCCCTAAAATAAGCATATTTGAAGTATGATCCTTATACATGTCTATGTAAGACATACAATCTATCACTGATTCAAAAACCTTAAGATCTACACTTTCTTTGCGAACAATGTTTACTCCATAATTCTTATCATTTCCAGGAACATCCATCTTAAATTTCTTGCCATAAAGATCTGCTGTACCACGCATACCTGCATAACGAATTTTTCCTTCCGGATCATAACCACAATAAACAATGTTATGATGTACAGAATCCTCATAAATCAATTTGCGATGCACAAAATCGGCAACCACGTCCGATGATAATCCCCTGGTCTGAATCAGATATGCAAAAAGTCTCTTGAAATTATCGTTTTTCGGTGGTAATACCATATCACGATGCTCCAGGTTTTCATCCGGGATAATTGGATTATGACTTACATAATTTAACTCTGCTGGAGACCCTTTGAAATCCAGCAGCCACTTAATAGCTTGTTGTGGAGTATCTATTCCACCAAAAGCCATCAGAAAATCAATCTGTGTTCCTCCGGTTATATTCCCTTTTCCACTCCACCTGTTCCATGTTTTGTCATTATAAATGATAACACTATCCATTTCTTTTAAAGAATAGTGACCTCCCGATCGAACCGGATTATATCCAAGGCTGGATGCAACAGCACACAGACTTACCGTAAGAGCCTCGTCCCTTTCATCTTGTGAATATCCAACTGGGTTTCCTCTATCATCTACAACCATTGTTTACACCTCCAATCATATTTAGTGTACATGGTTTACCTTTTCGTTTTGTTGTTATAAAAGCAACATTTATAAGTTTTTTTGAAATTCCTGTATATATTTTCATAAGTTAATGGATATATGTTTTCAAAATTTTACCTTCTTTTTATTTGTTTTTCAGTTCAAAAGAAAGTTAGTAAAAATACAAAACTAGTTCAGAGAGAAGGTAAAATTATTTTTTTCACGGGATTCCCATTTTTACTGGTTTTTTGACTATGTTGTAAGATGTAATAATAGAATAAAAAAATAACCGCTGGACGTATTATTAGAATATTTATCTCTGCTCATTGGTCGTAAAATTTGAATATCTCATATTTAAGTGGACGTAAAACTTGAATAAAATTATGATAAATTTCAAAAAAAGGGATACACCTGTCATTCTCCCGACAAATGTATCCCTTTTTTGCTAATGCAATGCCTAAAAAAGCACTCTTACATAATTTAAGACACGACTTTAAGCCGGATATCGTATTATCATATCCAGCTTAAAAACTATTCTATCCAATATTATATTTACTTTTAATGTGTTGCTCCAGGACCTCTCCCAAACATATATTCACAAGTGCTGCATTAAGTGCAGGTTCTTTCTTTCCTTCTTCTTTCTGCCTCATAAAGCTATTTTCAACCGCCCTATAAAGGAACGTAGGGAAATTTATGTATTTCTTCATTCGAGCTGCCTCTGTCAGCTTGGCAATATCTCTGAGCGTCTTATTCTTCTCACGTTTATCCTTCGGCATTTTCGTAGAAAAATTTCGTTCAATAAATTCTTCAACATTTTTCAAAAACGTATGTTTTTCATGTGGCACTTTTCCTTTTTTCAAATGCAAAACCGTACTATTTTTCATCATCATTTCATAATTATTGGCTTTATTACGCTTTACCGATGTAAATAGCAAAAATTTCTTTTTTAATTCTGTCAACCATGTTTGCAGGCATTTTTTCCCAATAAAAAAAATTTTACTGAACTCTTCATAGAAATTTTGTACAAGCATATGTTTTCCATTAGTAAAACGCTGCATATATAAATAAAGTAGCTTTGCACCGGCTTTTAATTCCCGGAACTTTTTAGATGCAAAGTCCGATCCTGCTATCTTTAAATATCCCTGTTCAAAATCTCTGTTACTGAAATCATTTCCAAGCAATATCACCTGAATATCAACTCTATGCTTTTTCTCGTAGGAAATCATCTTCTTATCTCTAAGCGAATTGAGGATATTATAGAATCCCTGATTAGAAACACCAATTGCAGCACAAACATCTTTATAATACACTGATATCACACGTCCTGTATCATCCTGATACAAAGCAATATGTAATATAAAGTCTATTTCTTTACTGGTCAGTTTATTGCTGATCATGCGATCAATGTACGAATTTTTCAGTTTGTACATCTTAAGTGCCTCCTTTCTTCGGGTATTCATATGTAATATATATAATTCAGATTGGATCATCTGGGAATCAATTGATCCGCACTGAAGTAAACCGCTCACAAATTTTCACTCCTAAATCATATTGACCGTTGATAACCAATATTGGTCAATATCCCACTCAGTTCTTTCGTAACTCTTTTTACTTCAATACCCTGGTTGCAATCCAATTTATACAATACGCCTTCTTTATAAATATAATTCTTATTTCTGTAATGGTGTCCGCTTTTATCTCCAAAGTCGTATGCATCTGAATATTGTCTCATAAAAAATCCTTTCTTGTGATGGTGGGTGGGTATAGGGTATTTCCCTTTAAGTCATGATAGTTTTCAATATTGTACTACATTTTCGAGGTATTTTTTTCGTTCCGCTGCAAAAGAGAGCAGTATTGTTTTCTGTTGAGCGTCTGTCAGATGGTACCATTCTGCCAGACGCTCTTCGAGATGGTTTAATGCCGTCTGTAAATTTTCTGCTCTTGCAACCAACAAAGCCGGATCTTTGACTGCATAATCCGTTAAAAAATCTTCAACTGCTATCGCACGTATATCTCCAGGTGAGCAGATGTCGACAATGGTGTCTTTTAGTTCTGTTCCTTCGTAAACAATAGTAGCGTCTGACAACTCAGTTGCATTGTTTAAACCAAAATAACACGGGAAATCAATGCAGACAAAGATATCTCCTCCGTATAATGCAGGTTCAATATGCAGATTTCCTCCATCTCTAATAACTTTTTCGATCATTTCTAACATATTTTTTCTCCTTTTTTG
>JAUUNJ010000185.1 GCA_030844625.1 Roseburia sp.
GGAATGGTGGCTCTCAAAGTCCGGACAGGTGGCTCAGAGATCCCCGGAATAATCAGACTAATTGTGTTATTGCAGTATCCATTTATTTGTGTCCTCTGCATTTCAGCTCTGTGACATAACTTATTTTTGCTTAACCCTGACTTTTCTAATAAATCAGCTAAATGAATCTCAATTCTTCCATATTGTGCCATATTCATTACCATGCCCCTTTATATAGTATTAGGTTTTCATGGTTAGTTTATAATCTCTTTCTCATTTATATCAGATGTGATATATCTACTCAGACTTCTTGCACCCCGTTATTTTGTAAATTGCACAATACAAATTATTCTTTCCCTCAATATGGATTAAGATATCTAATCAAGTTTACCTCAAAAATCTTGTCACTCCCCCAAGACTTTTTTTCAAGCGCTTTAGCTCTTTTTACCGTCTATATCTTTTTGTAATTCAGATATTATTTTTCTAAAAAATCTAGGCACTTTTACCCCCATTCTGCTTGCATTTTCTAATATAGAAATCGCTTCTCCTAATATAAACCATACCGTTATCAACAAACAAAAGCTACCTTTTATAGTAGATTTAATGCCAATATATTCCATCATTGTATCCATTAAAATATCCACCATTGTTGCCACCACTATTGTCAATATGTATCCTGCTTTTTTAAATATTCCTAATACCATACGTTTACTAGATATGCCATACTTCTTTTCTCCTGGATGTTCTAAGGCTTCTCTTTTTGCTGCCAATATTCCTGATACTTGATCTATGACCATCATTAACAGTAAAATAGATATACTCTGTGGAATTTCTCCCATTTTTCCCATAAACAGTGCCCATATTCCTAAAATTACTATTCTTAATTTTGAGATTTTTAATTCCATAAATTCCCTTCTATTATTCAAACAATTTTTCTTTAAGTTTCTTTTTATATTTTCTGCGTATACAATTTATATATTGTCTCGATATCTTATATATATCCGCAATTTCCACATCTGTCATTTCTTCTATAAACATTTTATGTACTATATCATACTCTTTTTTAGAATTTAAATTTAATATTTGATGCACACTCTCCACACAAATAATGTATGAATATTGATTTTCAGATGACTCAAGAAAATCCCAAAATAATTCTCCTACATTTTTCACTTCATTATCTCTATGTATCTTTTGTTTCCTATATAATTCATGAAATTTATTCTTTATTGATGTATGCAAATACTTTAAACATTCCCCATCGCTATTTACGTATTGGATTTTATTAACAGCTTCCCATAAAGCCAATATATATTCTTCCCTAATATCTTCTTTATCACCATCATAAATTGCACGTACATATTTCGTAATAATCGGATTTAGTTTATCTATAATTTTTTCAAATTCCTCCTTTTCTCCTTCTTTAATGCTCTTGATAGTTTTAGCTAACTCATCTTTCATATTGCATTCCTCCTTTCTTATCAAAAAGAGAAATGCATCTTTTTTGTAAACCTTATATTAAATAATTATAGCTTTATCAAATACTTATTCTAATATCAAATACTCTTTTAAAATTGCACATTTAAACACTATTTATATTTATAAAAACCAACAAAAACTTTTTTTGAAAATTTCTAGATTATTTTATTATTTTAGAATTTCTACGAATTGTTCTTCATTAGCATCAATATTTGAATATATTATAATAGGAGGTTACCAACTCAATGATAACCCCCCCTAAAATCAAATCTGAAAAAAGAATGCAAATTTTTAAACTTTATATTATTAATTATCCAACATCTGCTGAAAAACTATTTATCTGATTATTTTTAGGTTCCACACCTGTTAAATAATCATCTACAACCCATCCCCAAATCTCCACTCCATTTATATCAGGAGCAGTTACGTGTGTCCATGAATATCCATCTGCCTCTTTTCCGAAAACACTCCATCCACTAATACGAGTTCCATTTTTGAGTTTTCCAACTATTTTTGCAGATAGAGAAGCATCCTCTCGAACGTTTAAATTTCCGCCATCCGTTTTAACCCATAAAGTCATATATTCTCTTTTATGTATGATAGAGTTTGAACTTGAAGCAGCAAACACAGGAATACTACTTGAAATACCTAATACAAAAACTCCCATAGCAAACAAGTATGCAAATTTCTTTTTTATAATATTCATAGAGACCTCCTTCTTAGGCATCCTTTTTTCAGATAGTTTTTATATTACAAATTACTTACTAATTTGGCTATTCCGTTTTCTGTATCAATAGAATAAATTTTTTGCATTGTATTATCATAATACAAAATTTTATTATCTAAAACACTAATACACAAACGTGCTGGAAATACAACATTCTCAAAATTGTAGATATGTTTAGATGTACCATCCGAATTTATGCAAACAAGCTCTTCTACATTATTTTGCTTTGTAAGAAGCACATAATAACAATTATCTGAATAATTTACTAGCACAAAATCATCTTCTATTTTACTAATTTTTTCAATATCCCCACTTAATCCATCTAATAAATATAGATACTTATTATGACTAAACACAATCCCTTCTTCAGTCAGCAATTCAATATTATCAACTCTATTAATATATTGATACGAACATTCAAAAGGATTAAATCGGTAAACTTCATGATAATCATTATTATCAACATAATATATTTGTTTATAATCAGCTGAAATTCGATATTCTCCTTCTGTAAACTCATTACTTATCATACTTTCAAATATCGTATACCCCTGAGACACTCTATTATTTTCATCTATTTCAAATACAATTCCATTTGAAAGATCATTTCCAGAATAAACTATTAACAAATTTGAATATATAGCAATATTATCAAAAGATAATATACTACTCGTACATAGCACCTCTTTTTTCAATGACTCAACATCAATCCGTTCCATTAATATTTTATTATTTTCAAAATCAGCTGACAAAAAATATAAATAATTATCAAAAATTGGTCCTAAAATACAAGTTCCCTCACAACACAATTTCCAAATATCCGCATTATTGTCTTTATAATAGATTCCTAATTTATCATCTATTGGTCCACATAAGAAAAAACCGTCTGTAGTTTCTCTTACCAAAAAATTATTTTTATTGTTAAAAATTTGAGTTTTTGTCATATCATCATCCATACATTCTGTATAAGCTGGATTATATATTTCGCTTTCTATGTGGGAAATATCATCTACTTCAACATCAGGAAAAAATGTACATCCTGATATTAGTGAAATAATAATTGAATTAAGTAGTAAAACATTTACTTTCATTTTTTCCTCCTATCAAAATCTAGTATTACTAACCTTCTCCTATTTTTGTTTAAAATTTCGTTGTTTCCTTCCCTAAGACTATTATGTATTTTACTCTTTAATTGACCAGTTTCTTCTTTCCTGTCAAAACTATTGCATTTCGTGACATTTTTCCCTTCTGCCCCTATTACTTTCTTCCCCTGTTTCCTTCCTGTCGGTCCATCCTGCCCCTATCCCCGGTCCACTGTCAGGGCACACTTTTCCCCAGGTGTGCCCTTTTTCTTTACAAAATGGTATAGCGGTTTGAAGTAACCCCCCCATTTTCCCTGTGACGGATTTCTCTCTTCAAATATCCCTTTTCCTCCAGATCCTTCAACGCCCTCTTTACCGTGCTGCGCGACAGTCCTAAGTCGCGTGCAATGGTTCCGATGGCGGGCCAACAGGTTCCTTTCCTGCCTGTCCGGTCTTTCAGATACATATATACCGTCACACACCGGTGCGGTATCTCCGCCTGATATATTTCTTGAAAATATCCCACTGCATTCTCCTTTCAGTCTGTCCGTAACGGGGATTTTCGCCTCTCTTCCCAAAACGAATCTTCCTCACACTCTTCATCTACATCTTCTTCCTCCTCATCTTCCCAAAAACCATTCCGAAGCATTATTTCCTCTTCCAGCTCAAACCTGTCTGCATAAAACACTGGACGGGCTGCTTTTTCCGGCATCTCATATGGCTCTTCAAAGTGAATCCCCCACCTTAAAAATAACGGCAGCTGCGTCCTCATCGGGCAGCATCCCGTTTTTGCCAGAATGAAGTTCCCTTTGGGCAGCGTCTTTAATTCATCCGGGGACATCAGGGGACGCCCCATCATCTGAAGGCTCTGACTCGGGTCATGCTTTCCTCTCGAAACAGACCCGCCCAGGACTGTCCTGTTCCCCAGCGCTTTGGAGAGGATTTCCGCGCTTTCCGAATTAGGGGCAAAGCCACCGAACAGGATATCCTGACAGTTGTCTATGATAATGCTAGAGCCTTCTTTTCCATATTTTTTTTCCAGCTGGGCGAAGCTCTGGATGATCGGTACCATACTGATCCGGCGGGAACGTCCTGCAGAAAACATCATCTCCATCGATTCTACTTTCGGGATCGTTCCAATCTCGTCAGCAAACAGCATGACCCTGTTCGGAAGTTTTCCCCCGTGCTCATCCGCTATCGTCAGCATTTCTCTGTAAAGCTGCTGTAAAAACAGGGATACCATAAAATATTTCGTATTATCCTCTTCCGGCAACACAAGGAAAATCGCAGACTTTTTGGTGCAGAAGCTTTCCGTATCCATCGTACTGTCAAAACAGAGTATCTGCTCCATCTCACTGTCCAGGAATGCATTCAGGCGGCTCATTGCCGTGGAAAGGACAGACGCCATCGCCTGATCGCCACTGTTTAGGGCTGCTCCTGCAAACCACTTCGCTTTGTGGTTCTCCGGCAGCTTGTCCATCAATATCTGGAACAGGCTGCGGTTTTTTACCGGTGACGGAGCCATCATATCCTGAATCAGCTTAAACACAGAAACGATATGTCTTTTCGGCGGTGGACAATATTCCACAACAAGCAGGATTACAGAAGTCAAAAGCCCTTCTGCAGCATCATAGAAATATGCATTCTGGCCATAGTTTCCTGCAGATGAGCCATCTGAACAGATAATCGTTTTCGCAGTGATCTTGGCATATTTTTCCGCTTTTGCCTTCGCCTGCAGATTCTCCGGTTCCTCCAGATAAATATCCATATATTTATTAACCAGCGTCAGGATATTATTTCCTTCAGAGCGGGTCGGGTTTCTCAAATCCAGTATCGAAGTCTGATATCCATAGTACTTCTCTGCAATCCCCGCATAGTTCCGGAACAGATCGCCTTTTGTATCAGTTGTCAAAAAGCTCATGCCGGATGCACAGGCATACTCGATATTGGGATACAGAAAATGGGCCGTTTTTCCGACGCCCGCAGCCCCGATCATCAGGCAATGGATATCCCCGCTGTCTATCAATGCGTCAATTTTCCCTCCGGTCCTCCGCCACCCTACAACCAATCCCTGAGCTTTTGGCAGATTTTCCCCCCGCCTCCACTTTTCCGGTTCATAAGCCACTCTCACATACGTTTCCCGAATTTCCTTTTCTGTTGCAAAACGGGCTGTCCCATACTGTCCGTCGCCCACCGTCTTTGATTTAATCCCATTCAGGCTATATTGATTTGATAAAAACATCAAACCTCCAAGAAGCGCCATCATCCCTATCCCTGCGACAATAAAAAGAATAATCTGATAATTTCCCATACTTTTCCCTACTGCATCTGCAGGTTTTCTCTCCTCCCTTGAGCCATCAGCTCCTGCAAGTCTTCATTCCAG
>JAUUNJ010000186.1 GCA_030844625.1 Roseburia sp.
CCTCTACAGACTCATTGGACGTATTACTATATTCCATAATGGATATTCCACTTTTTCCTGTATGAGCATCTGCAGGGCTGTAACCATATATCATATAATTTACATTTCCCTTATCATCCACATTAATAACTTTTGCTCTGGTTTTGTATAACTGATTGGAATCTTTGGCATTCAATTGATACACCGGCTGAATTTTCTTTTCCAGAACATCCATAACATATACATCACCATTGATTGCATAAGCAATATACTGCTGATTACTGCTCTCAACATGTTCGACATCTGTAATATTCTGAATTCCCAAATCAATAAATGCATTTCCTACATTGTTTTTATCTGCCTCCCAAATCTGGTTAACCTCTCTATCATAGGCTAACACATATTGTTTTCCTGCACAGGTCCATACCGTAATCGTTTCTGCAACATTATATGTTTCTTTCTTTTTCTCTGAATTGGCAGACTGTATCTGATAATTCAGAGTATACGTTCCTGCTTCTCCCGAATCCTTTATACAGAACTCTTTGGCAGTAATTTGGGTTTTCCCGATTTTTTCAGGATTTAGTTCTCCCCAGATTAACATTGTATAACTGGACTTAATGGTAATCTTTCCCAAATTGTCATTGGCAAGTTTTAGGTCCGGCTCCAAAAATAGTGCCAGTTCTGATGCTTTACTACCATCAAATGTCTTCTCACTAAAATCTTTTGCAAATTTTATCTGATTGGCTACAAACTCCTGATCCATCACCATTGCTCTTGTGTAATAATAAATATTTTCATGAAGATCAGTAGTTATATTAAACTTTAAAATATACTCTGTACCGGGATTCATTATGGCACTGGCTTCATACTTACAGGATATTTTCCCTTCTTCCTCGGTCCAGTCCGTAATCTCTCCGTTGTCAATCAGCCTGTTATCTTTTACTCCCTCCAACTCATAAGAGATACTTTGAATTTTGTTTTTATTCGTTTCTATACTTATGGAAACCTGACGCTCTGGAGAAATTGGAATAATTGTATCACGGATATATTGTTCTTTCATTTCCATTCTATACCCATCTATCTCCCCAACTTTTTCTGTTCCATAATAAGCACTCATCTCAGGTATTGCTCCAGTAGATTCTGCTTTACCGGATTCGCTTGTTATCTTATTATTTTTTTGATTTTTATTAAATATATGACCTATCGTTACACCAACCCCTATAATCAACAAAATTGATATTACGATTATTAATTTCTTTTTCATCTTATCACCCTATTTTCAAACAAAATATCTCCCAATTGTTCTTTCTTCTGTATTCGTAGAATGAAAGGGCAGCTATTCACTGCCCTTTCGCTTATTTTTTCTTCTTTCTTTTCTTCATTACTTTCGGAAATTCAAAAACAACTGCCTCATAAGGTCTAAGGGAAATTTCAAGTCTGTACGGTCTTCCATCGCATTCCTTCTTCACTGCCTTATACTTAGCTACTTCTGTGTCTCCTGTCTCCGTTGTGATAACTCTCCTATATGTTCCTGCCTTTGGCACTCCCACTACATAATCTGTTCTCTCCACCGGAGTAAAATTACATACAAAACCAATAGAATTCTTGTAATCCGGTTCTGTTGTCTTTCTAATAAAGCTAAAGATACTTCTGTCAGCATCATCTGCATTAATCCATTCAAACGCCCCATATCCTTTTGTCTCTGTATATAAAGCGGGATATTCCTTATAAATATGAAGTAACTTTTTAACAAACTGCTGCATATCTTTATGTTCGGGTTCCTCCAGCAAATACCAGTCAAGACCTCTCTCCTCTGACCATTCCTGAAGCTGTGCAAACTCCTGTCCCATAAACAAAAGTTTTCGTCCCGGATGTCCCATCATAAATGTATATGCAGTCTTCAGATTCTTGAACTTATCCCCAGGTAATCCAGGCATCTTATTAATCATGGAACATTTTAAATGTACTACTTCGTCATGAGAAAGTACAAGAATAAAATTCTCACTGAACGCATAAGTAAGCCCAAATGTCATCTTATTGTGGTTGCCTTTTTTAAAAAGCGGATCACATTTTACATATTCGAGGAAATCGTGCATCCATCCCATATTCCATTTGTAAGAAAAACCTAAGCCGTCATTTTCCGGTGCCTTTGTTACATTAGGCCATGCTGTGGACTCTTCCGCAATAACATATGCTCTTGGATTACGATATCTCATAATGCTGCTTAAATGCTTGAAGAATTCAATTGCCTCAAGATTTTCATTTCCACCATATTTATTAGGAACCCACTGCCCATCCTGTCTGCCATAATCGAGATAAAGCATTGACGCCACCGCAGCTACTCTAAGTCCGTCAATATGATATTTTTCAACCCAGAACAATGCATTTGCAATGAGGAAATTACTCACCTCTGTCTTGGAATAATCAAATACTTTTGTCCCCCAGTCAGGATGTTCTCCCAGCCTCGTATCAGCATATTCATAAAGAGGTGTTCCGTCAAACATTGCAAGTCCGTGAGCATCTTTTGGAAAATGTGCCGGAACCCAGTCAAGTATAACGCCAATTCCTGCTTTATGAAATGCATCAATCAGGTACATAAAATCCTGCGGAGAACCATATCTGGATGTAGGCGCATAATATCCCACAACCTGATATCCCCATGAACCATCAAAAGGATGTTCTAGGATTCCCATCAATTCAACATGGGTATATCCCATATCTTTTACATATGCCACTAATTCCTTTGCCAATCTCTTATAATCATAAAACCCGTCTTCATCATCCGGTCCCACAAAATCTTTCTTCCAAGATCCCGGATGAACTTCATAAATCGACATTGGCTGCTCATAATGGTTTTCTTTGGCTTTCTGTTCAATCCATTTAAAATCATTCCATTGATATGTGTTTATATCAGCCACACGTGAAGCATTTCCCGGTCTCATTTCTGCCCAGTAACCATATGGATCAGACTTATATAATGTATCCCCACTCTGCGTTGATATTACATATTTGTACATGGCTCCCTCTTCGACTTCAGGAATAAAAAGTTCCCATATTCCGGAATCATTTTCCATTTTCATATTATGGTCATATCCCAGCCAGTCATTAAAATCACCAATTACAGCAACATTTACTGCATGGGGTGCCCAGACAGCAAAATATGTTCCTTTTACTCCGTCCATCTCTGTTATGTGTGCACCTAATTTATTGTATATTTCATAATTGATGCCCTTTCCAAACAAATAACAGTCATCTTTTGTTATGACATGTTTATTTTCCATATGGTTTCCTCCGATCATTATTATTTATATTTAATCACTTTGCAGTGCAAAATTAATTAACTGCATGGGCGCCCTTCTGCGAAACAGATTTCGTTGCGGACAATCCTTATTTTTTATTGTAATTGATAAGACAGCCCTTTAATATAATGTCACGTTCGTCGTCTGTCATTTCTCCAAGCTTTAATGTAAATGGTGTTACTTTTCTTTCATCGTTTACCGCATATGCCTGAATTTCTGTTGCTTTATTCTGTACAGCATCCACAATATCAGGTACGAAAATGTAATCTCCGTTCTTAAATGGCAATTCTTCCTCTTCATAAATAAATGGAAGCATACCCCAGTTAATAAGGTTGGAACGATATCTCTTTGTTGCATATTCACATGCAATGTTCGCCCATCCACCTAAAACCTTCTGACATGATGCAGCCTGTTCTCTTGCGGAACCGTCACCTGGTTTTACTGCATAAATTGTACTTCCGATTCCAAGAGTTTCTTTATTGAACTTATACTGTGGTAAATTCTCCTTAATTGCGCCACAGACTTCTTCAATTTCAGGAAGTATTTCTCCCGGACACTGTCCTGCTTCTCTTGCCTTTTCTGCTTTCTGGACTTCTTTTGCTTTTCCAACATATTCAGGGTCTTTTCTTGAAAGTGCAAATTCTGCAAGTCCAAGAGGATTGGAACGATAGGATGAAGTCTCACCTGATGGTATCAATTCATCTGTTGTTGTAACAGGATCATGAATTTCTGAAACCACTTTCAAAAGAAGGTTGTCTGTAAGTGCAACCATCTCCGGCCAGTCCTTAATGTTCGGTCCGAACTGAATCTCTGTGTCAGGATCAGCCACTCCCTTTGAATCAAATACACGGTTTTCGTAAATCGTCTTGTCAAAGTGATATTTGCGCCCCTTAAATTCCACGTCCACGTCTGTTGCCGCTGTAAGATATCCCTTATTGGCTGCAGTCGCTGCAATAGAACGTGCATCCATAAGTGCCACAGAAGAAATCTGTCCATTCTGTAACTTGCTTCCTTCTCTGTTCGGGAAATTACGTGTGGAATGTCTGATACTGAAGGCATTGTTGGAAGGCGTATCTCCGGCACCAAAACATGGTCCACAGAATGCGGTCTTCATTACGCCGCCGGCTGCCATAATATCTGCCGCACATCCATTTTTAATTAATTCCATATATACAGGCATTGACGCAGGATAAACACTCAGTGTAAACTCATCTGCTCCAATACTGTGTCCCTTTAAGATATCTGCTGCTGCACAAATGTTCTCAAATCCACCACCTGCACAACCTGCGATAATACCCTGATCCACATAAAGCTTTCCATCTCTGATTTTGTTTGTAAGCTTATAATCAACCTGTCCATCCAATGAGACAAGGGCTTTCTTTTCAACATCATGAAGAATGTCTTCCAGATTTGCATTTAATTCTTCAATTGTGTATGTGTTACTTGGGTGGAACGGCATTGCTATCATTGGCTTAATCTTAGATAAGTCAACATAAACCATTCCATCATAATATGTCACTTCTCCAGGATTTAATTCCTTATATTCTTCTACTCTTCCGTGAATATCATAAAACTCTTTAATCTGTTCATCCGTTCTCCAAATAGATGAAAGACACGTTGTTTCTGTTGTCATTACATCAACGCCGATTCTGAAATCTGCGCTAAGGTTAGAAACTCCCGGTCCCACAAATTCCATAACTTTGTTCTTAACATAACCTTTATCAAACACTTCTCCGATGATTGCAAGCGCAACGTCCTGAGGACCAACACCCTTTGCAGGCTCCCCTGTCATGTAAATGCCGATAACTCCCGGCATATTAATATCGTATGTCTGCGAAAGTAGCTGCTTCACTAATTCCGGTCCGCCTTCACCCATAGCCATTGTTCCAAGGGCACCATAACGTGTATGAGAATCGGAACCAAGTATCATCTTGCCTCCGCCTGCCAGCATTTCCCTTGCGAACTGGTGAATAACTGCCTGATGAGGTGGTACATAAATTCCGCCATATTTCTTTGCACATGTAAGTCCAAACATATGGTCATCCTCATTGATTGTTCCACCAACTGCACATAAACTGTTGTGACAATTTGTAAGTACATAAGGAATCGGGAATTTTTCTAATCCCGATGCTCTTGCTGTCTGGATAATTCCCACAAACGTAATATCATGTGATGTGAGTTTGTCGAACTTGATCTGAAGTTCATTCATATTACCTGATGTATTATGATCCTTCAAAATATTGTAAGCCATTGTATTCTTTGCTGCTTCTTCTTTTGTAAGGTATTTGTCTCCTAACTTATTTTTAAGTAATTCTTCGTTCGCCTCCTCAATCACTTCTAGTCCGTTAATAAAGTAAGCTCCGCCTTTGCT
>JAUUNJ010000187.1 GCA_030844625.1 Roseburia sp.
GCCTTTTTCAGACAGGCAGTTAACAGTCTTTTGGAGAAAATAATCTTCGCAGCCATGAAACCATTTTAATATACAATTAGAAGACATTACCACAGTAACGTCTTCTAATTGTATTTCGGCAGCATCAATGCCGGGTCTTATTCCTTCTGTTTTTTCAGATATTTTCTTTACAACTGAACGCTTATAAGCAATTTCAGAAATTTTTCCCTGACCCATTATCCACCACCTTAATGTATAACCAAGACTTTTTTCTCTGCAGATTTAATCCTCTGAAGATTTTTTATTGTCTTTTTTGGTATTCTTTTTTGTTGTATCTTCCGATGCTTTTTTCGTTGCTTTTTCATCCGTCTTTTTTGTGGTTTCATCTTCGTCGTCTTTTTTGTCTGACTTTCCGGTTCCCTTAATCACCTTTCTCGGTGACATAGCATATGTACTTGTATGTAAAAGTTCCTTGCTTACCTGCTTACCGTTTTCATATGTTATTTTCCATAATTTGGCAACATATCCCACATGACCGTTCTCAACAACTTCTTTGTAGCCTGCCGGTTTTGACGAATCTTTTGTCACGGATTCTTTAATTGGTGTAGTACTTACCAGTTCGCTCTCATACGAAACGGAATGGCTTGCTTTTCTTGTGTCATGTCCGTAAATATTAAATGTAACAGACCCGCCCGCATTGTATACGCCCTGTACGTAAATCGGTGCATCTGTATCATTTTCAAATACCAGATCTTTATAGTCACCTGCCAAAGCGGCATCTGCCGCCAAATCAACATAAGATACCGCCATCGAATGTGAAAATCTCTTAACTACTTTTATTTCTGCTTTCAGCAATGCGTTGTAAAGCGTACTGGAAACCTGACAGATTCCTCCTCCAAGGCTGTCCTGTACTCCGCCGTCAACGTAAGTTCCCGCCGGATACCAGCCGTTATCTTTCGTCCATGGAGCTAAATGCTCGTTGCACGAAAACTGTTCTCCGGGATACAATACATTTCCATCTATTTTCTCTGCACCATTTTTTATGTTCAGATTTCTGTTGTTATATGATGAACCCACCGTAAAATTAGTAGTGAAACTTCCCATCGGGGTGTTGGAAACTTTTTTACAATCTTCCGTCGTATACTTAGGTTTGGAAACTTCTGTCTCTGCAACATATTTTATATCAGATTTTCCGTCCCATGTCTCAGTTATGTATTTATAAAGGGCTTCTGTTGAAGTATCATAATTTACTACGCAGCCTTCTTTTTCCGGTATAATCTGGAATCCTGAACCTGTAGCCTTGAGCGATGCATTTTTAGCCTCTACATTATAAGGTTTACATATCTTTTCCAGTTTCTTTTTCAATGTATCCTGATCAATCTTCATTTCCAGGTCATATTTCATACCTTCGTTTTTAAGATCAAGTTCATCCTTGTATCTCTTTATGACACTTCCATACTTGCCAATTTCGACAGCTTCCGTAAGAATCGACTTATTTGCCCATTTGTAACCAAGTTTTCCCAATGTAGTTTCCACCACATCATTATTAACGGTAATAGAAACCTTAACTGCTGCCTTTTTATCAACAATTTCTTCTATGGCTTCCTTCGCCTCATTATAAGTCATTCCGCTGACATCAACACTGTCAATGGAAACCCCCTGCTTTATTGTTTCTTCTTTGTCTTCCGTAGCCGCAAACACCTGTCCCACTGCCATCAAAAGAACAGTACACATAATCAGAATGCCTGCTTTTCTAATCCCCTTCATTTATTTGCCTCCTATAGTTTACCTGTAGGTCATTAAAAACTTAACACTGTAGTAACAACCATTGCCGCAACCAAAATTATGGCTATGACAGATGCAATGATTCTCTGATTTTTCTTATTATAAAAAAAGTTCATATTCTGCCTCCTGTCCTGCATTGTGGTGTACTTACCCACTATTATTTACACAGTATAACACAACTATTAAATTTGTCCTAGTCAAAAATTCTACCTTTTTCCGCAAGAATTTTGTCTATTTTTTTAGAAGCTTCGTTTTTTGATAGCATATTTATGTCGAAATCCGGAAGAATATTGTGATATTTCATCAAATCACCCAAATATTTTTTCTGTCTCTCAGTAATTGGCTGTAATTTTTTTACCGCATATGTAAATTGATATGGTTCAAACAATCCGGGCATTTCCTCTCCAAACTGTTCCATAAGAATCATATACAGTTGGGAAGTGACCCGGGCGTCATTGAAGGCTCTGTGGTGATTGTCATCCTTGATTCCATAATAAGAGCATAAATATTCCAGTCCTCTGCTCTCCAGACCTTTCAATGTTTTCCGTGCTATTTTTAATGTATCCATTCCGCTTTTGTCAAACTGGATATTTAAATTAATTGCATTCTGTTTCAGAAATCCATAATCAAACATAATATTATGTCCCAACAGATAATCACCCTTTGCAAATTCTACAAACTTCGGAAGAACCTGTTCTATCGTCGGTTTTCCGCTTAACATTTCTTCGGTTATGCCCGTCAGCCCTGTAATAAAGGAAGATATCTGCACTCCCGGATCAATAAGTTCTGAAAAAGTATCCACTACCTTTCCATCTCTTACCTTTAATGCACCAATCTCTATAATTTTATCCCATTTTGCACGAATGCCGGTTGTTTCAATATCAACACTTACATAATCCTTAACCATTAATTCCCGCCTTTACTATTTTATCCATTCTGTAATATCCACTGTTTCTGCCTGTTTATTCAACGGACTTTTATTTTTATAATCAAATAATATATATGTTTTTTTGCTGCTGTCAATTCCAAATACTTCCACATGCGTCATTTTTTCAATTTGCCTGGAATCATAATCCTTGTATCCAGACAATATTTCCCTTGCTTTTTCTGATTGATAAAACTTCCTAATCTGTTTTTTATACATAGAAATATCCGCAGCAAACTCCGGTCTGGTCTTTGCATTCTCCCTTAAATAGAAATCCAGCGTCAGCAGTTCCCTGTATTCCGGCCTCTTTGTTTTGTTCTCTATAAAATCCAAAAGCAGATGATATCTTGTAACTCTGGAATGCTTCTCACCATTTAAACTATGCCGTTTATAATATGCGCCTAATTCTTCATACATCTGAAAGGGACTATCAAATTCCTTTTCCAGCATACTTATAGTGTTAGCAAACTGAAAACTGTTGTAATATATTTCTATAACATTCTCAATGGCTTTCAGTCTGAGTAATTCCTCATAGCTTAGCCATTTTGTACTCAGCACCTCATAGGGAGCCCTTTCACTATAAATAATATGGAACCGTTCTGCGCCCTCTTCCATCATGGAGCCATGCAGCACCTTTAAAAATCCCAGTTGCAGCTGGTCCGGTGCCATTGCATAAACCTGATTCAATGAATTTGCAAAAGAATCATAATTTTCATATGGAAGCCCCGCAATTAAATCTAAATGCTGATGAATATTTCCACTCTTTCGTATTTTCGATGTCACTTCCTGTATTTTGGAAAGATTTGTCTTTCTGTTAATTGCCTCCAATGTTTTTTCATTTGTAGACTGAACACCTATTTCCAATTGGATCAGTCCCGGTCTCATTGTACTGATCAGTTGAATTTCGTCTTCCGTCATCAAATCCGCAGCTATTTCAAAGTGAAAGTTCGTAACTCCATTATCATTTTCTTTAATAAATTTCCATATTTCCATAGCATGGTCATGCTTACAATTAAAAGTCCTGTCCACAAACTTTACCTGTGCCGTATTATGATCAATAAAAAATTTCAGTTCTTTTTTGACCAGATCCAACTTCCTGAATCTGAGCTTTTTATCAATGGAAGATAGGCAATAACTGCAGGAAAAAGGACATCCCCTGCTTGTTTCATAATAAATTATTTTATTTTCAAACTCTCTCATGTCCTGATACACAAACGGCACCGACGACAAATCCACCGGAGATTGCGGATTGGTAATATTTATCTCTCCATTTTTCCTAAAAGCAATGCCGTTAACAGCACTTAACCGGTCCAATGCCAATCCTTCATCGTCATAAATGTCCATTACATTCTTAAAAGTCTCCTCGCCCTCACCATACATAACATAATCCACCGACGGATTTTCCCTAAGAACCTGTTTTACATTATAAGATACTTCCGGTCCCCCAACCCATATATGAGTTTCAGGACATATCTTTTTATAATCCGCTATAATTGACCGAACCATTGCTATATTCCATATATAGCAGGAAAAACCTATGGCATCGGCCTTTTTTTCAAAGATATCTCTCAAAATTTCATCTGTATACTGATTGATGGTATATTCAGCAATTTCAATCTGATTATCATTGGTTCCGTATTTCTTTGCATAGGCGTTCAGACTGTGAACTGCCAGATTGGAATGTATATATTTTGCATTCACTGCCACCAATAAAAACTTCATTCTGCACTCCTTGATTCTTTCACTTTATTTACAATATAACAACAATAATTCAAACAATCACAATTGTCAAAACTTATATTGAATTCCTGTTCTTATATGTTAAAATCGAACTAGTCATTTATTGGTTCCGGCTGACGATTGCCGGCAATCTGACTTTTTATTATATTGGAGGAAACCTGTTATCTATGGACTTAAAAGATTATAAATTAGTATGGGGTGATGATTTCAATTACGAAGGAATGCCTGATCCCGAAAAATGGACTTTTGAAACCGGCAATTTCCAATGGCCTAACAAAGAACTTCAGGCTTATTCTGACCGTTCCAGCAATATTTTTGTCAAAGACGGACTTATGACCATTCGCTCACTGAAGGAAAAGGATGGAGAACGTGAATATACTTCTGCCAAAGTTACAACAAACGGCAAGGCATGCTGGAAATATGGTTATTTTGATATCCGCGCAAAATTTCCGAAAGGTGCGGGTTCCTGGCCTGCCATCTGGATGATGCCTTATAAAAAACGCAGACCGGTGCCCGAAGGAATTCCGATTCGCTCAGACGGAAGACCCGACTTTAGACGTTTTACGGAAGAAGACTGGAAAATATTTCCCAAACCACCTGAAAAAGACCGATGGCCAAACTGTGGTGAAATAGATTTGGTGGAACATCTGGGGCGCCGTCCGGATTCATTACTGTTCAGCCTTCACTCTGCAAGACATAACCATCAGAGACAGGACACTGTGCCTTATACAACAGTGGTGGATTTTGAAAAAGATTTTCTTGATGATTTTCACAACTATTCTATGGAATGGACTCCCGATTATTTCGAATACTTTGTGGACGGTGTAAGTTATTGCAGATACAACCGAACAGACGACCGGGAGGATCAGGGATATGATGCATGGCCTTTTGATAAACCATTCTTTCTCATACTCAATACCGCTGTTGGCGGTGGATTAGGCGGTCCGGTCAATGATGATGACCTGCCATTCGAGTTCGAAATAGAATACGTTCATGTATATCAAAAAGAATAAAATTTTCTTTGTTCATTGCACATGGTTTTTATTGCACAGCAATCACAAAGCAATTTGTTATTATATGAAATAAAGTAAAAAGTGTTGCCGGACTTCTTGTCTGACAACACTTTTTTGCATAAGAAAAGCGGGTGATGGGAATCGAACCCACATATCCAGCTTGGAAGGCTGGTGTTCTACCACTGAACTACACCCGCATG
>JAUUNJ010000188.1 GCA_030844625.1 Roseburia sp.
AGACCTACTAAAACAAGGCTTTATGCCGAAATCAGAAGCACCGACGGGTGCTTCTTTTTTTCTTATAGGGGGAAATATGGCATTCAGGGTTGTATTGATTGAGAATGAAGTAACGATAAAAGTAAAATTAAATAATCTTATTGTTACAAAAGAGGGAGAAGATATATGGATACCTTTAGATGATATTTCAATGATTGTTCTGGACAATCTGTCATCTATGCTTTCGGCAAGGCTTTTGTGTCAGTTGTCTGAACAGGGGATAGGGTTAATGATATGCAATCAGAAACATTTACCAACAGGCTATTACAGTTCATATGATAATCATAGCAGAGCCTCGAAAGTGATCGGTTATCAGATAGAAAAAAGCAAAGAATACTATGAGCAACTGTGGAAAGATATTGTAACAGTGAAAATTCAAAATCAGTCTAAAGCGTATTTACGATTAACAAGTGATCAGGAAGGAACCCGGGCGATTAAAGAATTTTCATCAGAAATAATCAATGGGGATCAAAGCAACAGAGAGGCTCATGCTGCAAAAGTATATTTTAATCTTTTAATGGGAACTTCCTTTTCCAGAGAAAATGAGGATATTTTATTAAACAGCGGATTAGATTACGGGTATGCGGTACTGCGAGGATATATTGCAAGAGTGTGTGTTGGGTATGGATTAAACACACAAATTGGTATTCATCATAAAAACGAGTATAACCGGTTTAATCTTGTGGATGATTTAATGGAGCCTTTGAGACCGATGATAGATATTGTTGCATATGAAAGTATGAAAAATGAGGAGTATTTTACAGCAGAACATAGAAGACAGCTGGTAAATATTTTAAATATGAAAATATTGTACAGAAATAAAAAGATGTTTGTGTGTAATATGATAGAAAATTATGTGGAACAATTTGCATCTTTGATTATGGAAAGATGTGAGAATATTGTATTCCCGGATATCGATGGATTTATCGGAGAGGAACTGGATGGATTATAAGATTATGAGAATGTTGTGCATGTTTGATTTGCCGGTTGAAACTGATGAGGAAAGAAGATCATATCGTATCTTTCGAAAGAATTTGATTCAGGAGGGATTTGTTATGATGCAGTATTCGGTTTATGTGAGGGTGTGTCCGAGCAGAGAATATGCCAATCGGTTAGAAAAAAGGATAAAGAAATTTATACCCAGAGAAGGAAATGTAAGATTGCTGTGTGTCACGGAAAAGCAATATTCAGATATGAAGTTGTTGGTTGGAAGTCAATCGGTAGCGGAGGTAGCAATTGGAACAGAAAGAATGATTATATTATGAAAATTGATGTAACGGAATACGAAAAGAAATATACGTTTGAACTGGCACCGATCACGCAATTGTGCGGACAAAACATTCCAAGGAAAATCTACATTCTGGAATCTATCAGAAGATATTTTAGTACCTATAAGTATTCGGAAGAACAGAATAAATGGAGAAATAATGTTAAAATTGATAACGAATTAGTAGGCAGAAAATTTTTTACTGTATTATCAGTAAATGAAGCAGCAGAACTTTTAACGTGGATAAAATGGTCAAAGCAAAGTTTGATGGTGGAATATGTTAAGGGATTAATGCAAAAATTTGACTGGCAATTGCATTTGCGTACTATTGATGAAGAATTGGAAGAAATGTTTCAGCTGATAAATAAAGATCTTAGTCATCTGGGTGATGTTGAATTGACGTATGCCGTATCGGATGTCTGGGATATGGTTCAAAAATCGAATGTTGTAGGAAATGGACAAACATCATTAGAGGATAAAAATAATTTTGAATTATTTACGATTTTTTTGAATCTGATTGGACATGTAATGGAAATAAATCCAAGAAAATTGCTGATCATAGTAGAAAATATTGACCATTTAATTTCGAAAAAAGAATATGAAGTTGTTTTAAAGCAAATGCAACAAATCTGTATCAAATATGATGTCTATTTTATTTTGTCGACAAGCCTGGATGGATATGTGGGTTGTGACGGAAAGCTATGTTCAGGAATAACGGTATTGGGAGAAGTAGATTTTCAAATGCCGGAGTTCAATGAAATAGAAACATATATAGAGAATAATTATCCATGCAACAGGAGATTTTCGGAAGAACAATTGCAGGAAAATTTGAAGAAGATTATCCAACACATAGGGCAAAAGGAATATTTATATACAGTGGAAGATAACGTTATCTGTAAATTGATAAATCAGACGTTAATGTTGAACGATAGATGGGAAGATACAGAAAAAAAGCCAGAAATAGCTTTTTTGAAAGCATGAAAAATGGTATAATAAACTCAAGGGCAATGGCATACAAAAGTAGGGAATACTAAGTTTGATATTTTAGTACCTAAACAAATTACGTGACTGTAAAACACGGATTTATCGCACAGGATATCGAGGATAATTTTAGTACCTAAACAAATTACGTGACTGTAAAACTACAACAAACGAAAGAAACAATTGAATATGATTTTAGTACCTAAACAAATTACGTGACTGTAAAACAGGCGAACCACCCGAACACCAAGCATTACTATTTTAGTACCTAAACAAATTACGTGACTGTAAAACCAAGCGCATTTGGCTATAAGGCGTCAGATAATTTTAGTACCTAAACAAATTACGTGACTGTAAAACTCCTGCGCCTGTTGGTCCGTAGATACACGGATTTTAGTACCTAAACAAATTACGTGACTGTAAAACCAGAACCACATCCAAAAGATGTAATTGCTTATTTTAGTACCTAAACAAATTACGTGACTGTAAAACCAGTGGACGGAGTAAGAGACCGAGAATACAATTTTAGTACCTAAACAAATTACGTGACTGTAAAACTCCACAACCTCTCCTGTGATACATCGGATGATTTTAGTACCTAAACAAATTACGTGACTGTAAAACACTATGCAGAAATGTCAGATGAGGAACTTGATTTTAGTACCTAAACAAATTACGTGACCGTAAAACCAGATCTGCGGTACACAACACCGCAACCGTATTTTAGTACCTAAACAAATTACGTGACTGTAAAATACGTTGTGGAAGATTAATTTTAGTAACAAATAAATTGCGTGACTGTAAACTTAAACTAAGATTAATTAAAGTGTAATTTTGATAAACAATATAATTAAAAGTATATAACTTAATTATATGTGTTGAAGGCAGGTGTTGATTTGAATCTTGGTATTGAAACGGAAACTTTGGAATTTAAAAAATCGACCGGTGAATTAAAAGAAGCAATGCATTCTATTTGTGCAATTTTGAACAAACATCAGCACGGGGAACTTTATTTTGGAGTCAAACCCGATGGAACTGTTGTGGGACAGGTTGTGACAGAAGAGTCTTTGCGGGAAGTGAGTCAGAAAATAAAAAACTTCATTGAACCAAGAATATATCCGGAAATCAGCAAGGTTGTTTTGGATGGTCGAGATTGTATTCATGTGAAATTCTCGGGAAATCAGATACCGTATTTTGCATATAATGTAGCAAGAATCAGAGTGGCTGATGAAGATTTGGTTATGTCCAGAGAAGAAATAACGAAATTTCTTCTTCAAAGTGGACAGGAAGGTAATCGCTGGGAAAACCTTGTGTCGAACAAAACGGTTTATGATGTCGACGAAGAATTGCTGAAAAAATATGTAAAACAGGCACATGATGTTGGACGAATTGCAATTTCTTATACGGATAAGAAAACAGTTTTGAATCAGTTGGAGTTAACCGAAGGAGATATGTTGTTAAATGCCGGGAAGGTACTTTTTGGGGATGATATACTTCAGGATGTACAGATGGCTATATTTGCAACAAATGAAAGATTAACTTTTAATGATATTCAACGATATCATGGATCGGTGCTAAAACTTGTTGATATAGCAGAAAATTACATTAAAAGTAATATTCATTGGAAAGTTGAATTTACTGGGGAATTACAACGAAAAGAGATACCGGAAATTCCAGTAGACGCGATTCGGGAGGCATTGTTAAATTCATTTTGTCATAAAGATTATTCTTCTGGAGAGAGCAATGAAGTTGCGATTTATAAAAATCGTATTGAGATATATAATCCGGGGACATTTCCAGAAGGTCTGGAGCCGCAGGATTATATTGATCATATAGAACGCCCGGTTCGGAGAAATCCTAAAATTGCAAGACTTCTTTATTATTCAAAAGAAATTGAAAGTTTTGGAACCGGATTGAAGCGGATCGCGGATGCCTGTAAAAATGCCGGAGTTCGGTATGAATTTCAAAAAAAGAAAACGGGATTTGTTGTTTGTTTTTATCGATCAGAAAATGGAAATGAAAGTATAAAAGCTGATGCGAGTACGGATAAAGTACGGATAAGTACGGATAAAGTACGGATAAACAGGGAAAATTTAAATACCTATCAGAAGAAAATTTTTGATTTTATACAGAAAAATGGACAGATTACAAATAAACAGGTGCAGGAATTATTGGGAGTAAAAGATTCCAGAGCACTGAAAATTTTGAAAGAATTAGTATCTATGGGAGTGATCTTAAAACAGGGAAAACTAAAAGGCAGTTATTATATTTTCCGGGAAAATATGAGAATAGACAAAAACCAATAAGTAATAAGCAAACATATCCTTGCATAAACTGTACAAACACAGGAATGCAGGGGTATTTTTTTGAAAGCTTATATTGAAGAAAGAGCCGTGGAAATCGCAAACTATATCATTGAACATAAGGCAACTGTGCGGCAGGCTGCCAAACATTACGGGATTTCAAAATCGACCGTTCACAAGGATATCACAGACCGGCTGTGCCAGGTGAATCCGGCACTTGCGGCAGAAACCCGCAAGATTATTGATGTGAATAAATCCGAACGTCATATCCGCGGAGGAATGGCAACAAAGGAAAAATATGCACATTTGCATGCAGTATAGATTTTCTCCTGTCGTGCGTGTTATAATGGGATAACATGCAGGAGGAAAAAACAGTGAATAATATGAAAAAAGAACAGCTCCGCCTTTATGCGGTGACCGACCGCACCTGGCTGGGCAATGAAACATTATATGAGCAGGTAGAGAAAGCACTGGAAGGTGGCGCCACTCTGGTACAGCTGCGTGAGAAGGAACTTCCGGAAGCGGATGTGCAGAAGGAGGCAGAAGAATTGCTGGAACTTTGCCATCGTTACGGGGTGAAACTCATTCTGGATGATGATGTGGAACTGGCGGCAAAAGTCGGCGCAGACGGGGTTCATATCGGACAGTCCGATATGGAACTGGCGCACGCGCGTGAGATTCTCGGACCGGATAAAATCATTGGTGTGACGGCAAAAACCGTGGAACAGGCGAAAGCCGCAGAAGCGGGAGGTGCTGATTATCTGGGAAGTGGTGCTGTGTTTGGCTCTACAACCAAAAAGGATGCCATTCCGATGAAACATGAACTGCTGGAAGAAATCTGTCACAGCGTAAAGATTCCGGTTGTGGCAATCGGGGGAATTACGGCAGAGAATGTTTTGCAGTTAAAAGGCAGAGGCATCGCGGGTGTCGCAGTTGTCAGCGGCATTTTTGCCTGCGAGGATATTGAGACAGGCACTCGGCATCTTGGAGAACTTGTAGAACAGATCATATAAAGGGAACAAAAGAGGAGTAAAAAAGTAAAATGA
>JAUUNJ010000189.1 GCA_030844625.1 Roseburia sp.
CCAAAATGCTCCTTTTCCACAACAACAACTCTATATCTGGCACGGGCAAGATATAACGCCGCTGTCAGCCCTGCCGGGCCTCCTCCTATCACTACAACATCATAAAGATTATCCATTGCCTCTCCTTTCTAATTGTGCAGGCTGTCTCCTGCCTGCTTTTGCTACAAAAATGGCGATACCAGTTTGAGATTCTCTCAAAATAGTACCGCCCATAGTATTATATTTCTACAGCTGTCCTACCAGATCAAGACTTGGCTTTAAAGTTTCTGCTCCCGGCTGCCATTTTGCAGGACATACCTCATCACCATGTTCGTGAACAAATTGAAGTGCCTGTACCTTGCGGAACAGTTCCTCTGCGTTTCGTCCTACATTTCCGGCATTTACCTCATAAGCCACAATCTTACCTTCCGGGTTTACTACAAAAGTTCCTCTCTCTGCCAGTCCATCAGCTTCAATCAATAC
Source organism: Roseburia sp. (assembly GCA_030844625.1). Lineage (GTDB taxonomy): Bacteria > Bacillota > Clostridia > Lachnospirales > Lachnospiraceae > Eubacterium_G. The sequence goes on from JAUUNJ010000189.1 coordinate 463, forward strand.
TTCGAAGTCCTTTGCGAGAGCATGCGTAGGGTCTGCCAGCATAGGATACTGTATTTTCTTAATACGATCTGATGCATCATGCCATGCCTTATGCACGAAATGCGTATCACAGGATACAGAATAAATCTCACATCCTATCTTTTTAAATTCATCATATTTATTTGCTAAATCCTCCAGTTCTGTAGGGCAAACAAAAGTAAAATCTGCCGGATAGAAGAAAAATACGCTCCACTTTCCGATAATATTTTCTTTTGTAACTGTTTTAAAATCATCATTCTGGTACGCCTGTACCGAAAATTCACTTACTTCCTTATTAATTAGTGACATTTGAAACCCTCCTTTAGTCTTTTCTAATTATAGTTAGTTTTTTCTAACTGTAATAAAATTATCAAAAGTTGTATTAAAAGTCAATATATTTAATTCCACTTTTTAAAAGAACTATTTAGTTCCTTATTATTAATCTTCCACAAACCAATAAATTTATGCATTAAGCCAATTTATCCCTCTTTTATTTCTATTTTAGAGGATATTCTTTTTTTGAATAAAATAATTAAATTATAAATTACAGATAAAAAGTAAGACGTAAAAAAATAAACCAATTCTTTTTTCACATCTTACTTTTTTCACTTTAAATTGTATCAATTGATAAATAAATTTGCAGGGCATCTGCTATCCCACCCTCTATTCATGCCAATCCAGCATATAATATGGATACCTCCCTTGTCTTTTTGCGGAATCTTCTCCTTTCTCCAAAGCTGAAAAAAAGACCGCCTATATTTGATATTTATATTTTATCAAATACAGACGGTAGTATCTACTTTTTCTGTTCCCTCACTTCTATCGTATAAGGGGAGCTCACTAAACTGATATCGATCTTTTAACCTTGTCCTTAGATGCTTCCTTTTCGTTCTATACCATTTCAGTCAATCAGAGCTGTATCTTCTTAATCTTGCTCCATTCTGAATTATATTTCTTTCCTGATACTTTTTTAAAGCTGCAAACTCTAATGTAATATGTCGTTTTCTTCTTCAATTTACTCAGAGTTTTCTTTGTCATTTTCATTTTTGAAATCTTTACCGTAATAACCCCCTTCTTAAATTTCTTATCCGTTCCATATTGGATTTCATATCCACCGGCAGACGAGATTTTCTTCCATGAAAGCTGTATCTTATTTCCTTTTTTTGCAGCTTTTGTAATCTTTGTTTTTTTCGGACTAACGGTAATTGTGTATTTCTTATACTTTGATTTCCATGTCGGATAGTAAATTTTAACAGTTGTTTTTCCCACACCTACTGCTTTCAATTTACCATTTACAACTTTACAAACGGATTTATTAGAAGAACTCATTGTAACTCCTGAGTTGCTCAGTGCCAGACCATTCCATTTAACTGTAGGGGTTATGCTTTCTCCCACTTCCAGTTTTGTTTTCTTAAAACTGAATTTTGCCTTATAATACTTTGAGTTCTTTGCCACTAAAACCGTTCTTGTTTTCTTTTTATTTTTATAAGAAGATGATTTCGCTACTTTTTCTGCTTCTTTGCCAAAGCACTGAACCCAATAATAAGTTCCTTTATAGTAAACACATCCGATACCAACGGATTCATAATCACCTAATATGTTTGCCTTGTGCCCGGAAGAATTCATCCATGAAGTCATAACACCGGATGACGACTTCTGCCCTCTGGCAATATTTTCACCATACATTAAACTATTTGCAGAAAAGCAATCATATCCGCTCGGGCGCGTATGCTCCCAATATAATACCGTTTCAAACCCACGTTTCATTGCAGACTCCAACAAACTCTGATCCATTTTCAGAGCATCCAGCCTCTTTTTCTTCCTTTCTTTATTCACCAAATTTAAAACTTCAAATGCCTTTTTATAACATTCTTTTGCTTTTATCTTTATTTTTACTGCATTAATTAATATACCATTTTCCAGACTTGTCAAAGTTGTCTTACTTGTATCCACTTTTGTATAATCTTCAAATGCCTGACCTACGGATTTGATTGTGGATGGCAGTGTTACCTTTTTCAGGGAATCACAACAGAAAAATGCACTATTATCAATGCTTGTTATTCCTTCCGGAATCGTCACAGAAGTCAGTTTTGTACAATAATAACACATACCATACTCTATTACTTTTTGGTTTTTGGAAAAAGTAATGCTTGTTAAAGATTCACAATAGTCAAAGGCACTTTCACCTACTGATTTGACCGTATTTGGAATCACTATGCGAGTAATATTCGATCCAGAAAATGCACTACTGGCTATTTTCGTTACTGAAGATGGAATTGTATAGGTAGCCCCATGAGCCCCCGGATAGCACACCAACGTTTTCCCCTTATCCTTAAATAACACCCCGCCAATAGAAGAATAAACCTTATTACCACTTGAAACATATATGCTCTTTAGTTTTTCTGCTCCCGCAAATGTACTTTCACTTAGATCTACAAGAGTAGAAGGAAGCGTTATTTCCGTAACCGCTGTTCCATAAAGTGCATCACCATACAGAGCAACAGTACCTTCATTTAAAATCACTTGTTCCAAAGAGTGATCATTGGCAAATGCGTTACCTCCTATTTCTTTAACACTTCCGGCAATTGTCGCCTTCTTTAAATAATACAAATCCGCAAACGCTGTATATCCTACAGCAGTAACCCCTTTTTGTACTTCAACTTCAATAATTTCATCGCTATAATTTTCCCACGGAGCCACTACCGAGGAAATTGTCTCTCCTGTATCCCAATCCTCAACGGTCTCAAAATCTTTCATGGCTCCGGTTCCACTAATCGTCAGTTTCCCATTTTCCAATTTCCAATAGACCTTGGCTCCTTTAACTCCACACTCCCCACTGGCTGATACGGAACTCTTTGTGGATGCCTCTACAACATCATATGACTTTACAGATAAACCTACAGAGAAGCACAGCATTACCATTGATATAAATACACGTAATTTTCTCAGCTTCATATATCTTCCTTCCCCTTTCATCATATATTTCCTATTATGCATTTTTTCTCATATACTTGTCAATTAATAAGCAATTTTTACCTTTTCCCAGCTAAATTTATTTCAGTTAAATTAATTATAAAAGTCTAATTACGATTTTATTTCAGGTGATTTGTTCTCTTTGTCTTCTGTTTAAAAATAACAAAGAGAACAAATCACCCCATACAAGAGAATTTAAAAACTCTTATATGGGGTGTAATTATTAAATATATATTTTGATTTTAAAGTATTACCTTACAGTGCATTACTTGTTAGCGATAGCTGCCTGTGGGGTGATAGTTCATTGGATAGCAACCAGCTTGTATCTTTTTGCTCCATCATTTGCTTTATTCATCCTCAGGTCTATTTAATTCTTTTTCCAGAATATTTTCTAATTGTTTCTTTAGCTGTGGATATTCATCATGAATTGTATTATACACATCTTCCATTCTTAAAGTTTGATATCTGTGTGCTGTAATATCCCTCATGCCTGCAACTGCTTTCCATGGAAATGCTTTATACTCTTGTCGCAAATCATCCGTAACTACCTTAATTAATTCACCTACATTGATAGCGTCATTCCAAGAGCTCTTTTCATCATCTCATTGGTTAAGAACTCTTCCAAAGAAGTTTCCCCCAACAAGTTAATTCCTATCCTCATTTCTTCTATTACCTTTTTTATGGCAATTTCATCTCTATGCTGCATATAAAAGCACCTCTTTTTCAATTTCAAGCATATCATCTTCCCTAATCGGTCCATGAATAACATCTACATCCACCCTAAGCATTTCTTCTAATTCATCTTTTATCATAGATAAAGTAATCAATGTGATTGGCTTATAAAATTCTATAATTAAATCTACATCACTGGTATCTCTGTTTGTTCCATTTGCTCTCGAACCAAACAAAACAACTTTCTTTATAGGATATTTATCTACTAATCCTACGACTGACTGTCTGATATACTCAATCGTCATGCTCAAGTACCTCCTTTTTTATGTATTAACTATTGATATCCAACGTTTTCCTCTTGTGAAACTACCTTAGCAATAATATCTTATTTCACCAAAGAAATCTATCCACTTTCTAATTACTTCATTACTTCTTGCTTCTATAATTCTTATTATATTACGCAATACTTTTTCAGGAATCCTTGAATTATTATTGCATATCAAACATTTACCAGCTTTTGTAATCCACACTTTTGTTGCATTCATTGTTGGATTTCCCTGTGCTATATGAACATGAACAGGCTCTAACGGTTCATTCTCATTTGCCCAAAAGTAAACCCAGTATGAACCTATCTTAAAAACCTGAGGCATTGTCAAATCCTCCTTCTTTTGCAAACTCTATAATCAAATGTGCCGTAGATTCTATAATTTCTTTATATCGTTCCATCTCATCATCTGAGAAACCATGTATATCCCTCCATTCATAGTCTGGAAGATAGCATACCGCATTGTGAAAGCAATCTTTTTCATCTGGTTTTTCTATATATACTTTCACTTTTCCATTTTCTAACATTTCAGAATGCACGATTTCTGTATTATCATCTAAAGTCATAAATGGGTACATCATAACAAATCCTCACTTTCTTAATTGGTTCTAAAAATCCATCTGCATCAATATGTAAAATTACCTACTGAAATCTAACTCTTTTCTCTTGCTGAAGTTACCTTAATGCAATAAAATACTGCAATTATCTGCACATCACCATCTGTAGTGCCTGCTCAAATATCCCAAGATTCTTTTCTTTCATCCTATCCCTCACTTTTAATAAATAACGTTCATTTGCTTATATATATCATCCTCAGGAATCGTACTATCGTCTAACACCAATTTATATTTCAATGGCTTTATATCTGCCAACTCTGATAGATTTTCATGCTGCTCCATCAAAAAATCATAATGATAATATTTTATAATACAGAACATCAGCACTTTCGTCTCTGTTGTCATCTTTGATAAGTCAAGTAAACTTATCTCTTCGGAAAATTTCTTATAATAAAACAGTATTCTATGAAGGCAACGATGTAAGTAATAATATTCATCTTTCGTCCAATCGTCCTGAACTTCATAATAGATTTTATTCTCCATACAACACCTCTCCTTCCTGTTCTATATTCTTATAATATGGGTAGAACTCTTTTTTCTCCTCAAACTCCTT
>JAUUNJ010000190.1 GCA_030844625.1 Roseburia sp.
ATGGTATGCATCAACAACAGCCTGTGAAATACAGCCCTTTCCATTGCCAATAAGGATATACCAGCCGCCTTTTCTGCCTTTGCCTTCAAGGGCGTATTCACCTGTTCCAAATTCTTCCCAAATTGCATTTTCCATTGGATTTCCGATTGTTGCTTCAAGTTTGTTTTCATCAACAATATATTTCCATCCACCTTTCGTTTTACCACCATTGATTTTACCTGTTCTTGAGTTTCTGATAGTCAATGATACAATTTCACCTGCTACCTCGTGAAGTGCTGAAATAATTGATTTTTTGACTTCTCCCTTGACCTGAACACTATTATCTTTAAATTCAACTGGCATATTACTGACCTCCAGTATATTTCAGATAGATTTCTAACTGCTGGTGCAGTCCCATTGGATCATCAATCAGCATTACATCATAGACTGCTCCATTGATTATCATTCTTGAGTTTTCAGATGTAATACTGCTGTCCAACTTATAGTAGCCAGATACAAAAACATGAGTGGATTCCTGCACCTTGGCATCATATGTGATATATTTTGAATCACCTGTTGCCAAATCAAGCCACCCTTGAATATCCTGAACAGTATTCCAAGACTTTACACCTTCACCGATTGCATTTTTTACAGAATCTTTTACCTGAATGTGTGCTGTTGCATTTCCACCAATCATATAAGCACCTCTCTAAAACCTTGCTTTCTTGTAAGGATTTAAAAACCCTAGTAACGATTTTGGATATCCCATTAATGAATTGTCTCCATCCATATTGAAATAAGTCACGGAATGCCTCGAAATAGTTTCTGATTGAATCCCGACTTTTGCTCTGTTTTCAATATCCCATTTCAGCATATTAATAACGCCTGTCTGGATATCAATAGGATATACTACTTTTGTTACAAGTACATTCCTTTCTTCACAGACTTCTTCATCCACAGTAAAAGACAACTCATTTACTTCATCAATAGTAAATAATCCGTCATTAAAACCTGATTCACTTACCTGTACGGTATCACCTTTCCTAAAAGGAATAAGTGCTTTAGAAATAAAAACACCACCATTAATATCGGCGGTAATTCTAAATGCCCTTTTTTGAAAATTATTGTTTGTATATCTTCTTATCAACAGTTCTAATGCCTGAAGTTTTTCTTCAAGCATCTCATCTGTTTCATCTGTTGATATATGTTTCCTTAACTTTTTAACCGAAATAATCATAGGGAAATCCCCCTTTCACTATTTCTTAAACTTTGCAAGTACCACTTTTGCATCATTTGTAAGTGCAACACCGTAATACTTTGCGGCCGTTACATCATGGCGCTGCTTCTTAGGGAACCACTCATGATCTACCTGAGTATCCTTCTTTAAAAAGATTGTTAATGCTGGAAGTTCATCTTCTGTATATTCTGTTTCCGCAGAATCCGGTTCCATCTTAATAATAGGACACAAATAATACTGGTTTGCCACAGAAAGCGTATTTACCTTATCTCCTACGTTAAGTGTTGTACCGGGTTCAACTTTTGCCTGATATTCTGCAAGATTATCTGCTGTAATCGTAACAGAACCGGAAGCACTCTTCTCAGCAGTTATCAGTTTTACCTTCTTGGATTTCTTAATCCAGCATCCTGCAATCTTACCAATTGCACCATTCACAGCCACACCGCCTGTAAACTTATCAGCCGACCTAAAATCCTCATCTTTCAGAAGTGTCGCTTCCTGTGCCGGGTTAATAAACATAACCTTCTCAACACCATCTTCTTCATTCTCAAATTTGGCATTAGCATCAACTATTCCTGCATATCCAATAACAGCAAGTGTCTCTGCTGCATATTTGTTTGTTCCTGTGTAAGCTGCATACAAAACATCATTGTCAACTTTTCCTGCTATAGACTTTGCAAGCTGAGTTTCAGCCTGTCCGACAGGATTTCCTAAACCACTGTTAATAGCTGTCTGATAAATTGCTACCGATTTGCCTGCGCATTTGATTGTGAACGTGGTGCTTGAGGCCGTAAGTTTTGTTGTTTCGATTTCTTCACCGGATTCAGGGTCAAAATCATCCGCATCACCGATATAATTCCACGACGGAACTGTTTTTGTGTCACCCGGAACACCCTGCAGTGTAGTATCTACCTTTGCATAAGGTGTTAATTTACATAATGCATTGATTTTGGCTTCAATCATGTCACCCATGACCTCGGGATTAATAATGTTTTCTAACTTTGTTACTGCCATGTTTTCTTTACCTTTTTAACCTTTCTTTATAAATTCATTGCTGCTCTATATGCTTCTGGGTTTTCCTCATAGATTTTTGCCCTTTCAGCATATGGCTTTTTCATCAAATCTGCCTTTGTCAGAGTATCTTTATCATCAGAACCTTTCAGTTTATTTGGTTCAATAATTTTCTTTCCCTCTCCTTTCGAAGCAGATTCAAACATTGTTGGGAACTGTGTTTTTAAGTTCGACAACTTATCGTCCCAACCTTTGATATTGTCATTTTCGTCAAGTTCTAAGGATTCACCCTTTTCTTTCAGTTTCTCGTTTAGTTTGAATGTTAAATAATCAACATCAACCGCTTTTTCAGACAGCAGAGCCACCTTAATCGCTGACTTGATTTTGGTCTCCTCGAGTTCTGACTGGAGGTCTGCAACCTGTGTTTCATATCCTGTAATCTTTCCCTGCAATGCTTCATCTCCCTTCGTTTCCTTTTTGAGTTCAGCAATAAGATTATTTGCTGTGTCAAGTTCTGTCTGCTTACCTGTCAACTGGTTTGAAATATCGTCATATTTCAACTTGCTTACATACTCACCAGATGAAAGATTTGCAAGTTTTATCAACTTGTCTTTGTTTGCTTCATCACCATTGTAAGCATCCACTTTTTCCTTGAACTGTTTGAAGAGTTCTTCTCCTAAGATTTCTTTTAAAAATTCCATATCCTATCCTTTCTTTGTCACTGTTTTTATATGTGGTGTCTCCGCTGACAAGATGCCTTTTATGTGCCTTGCATCAGGGCAAATTTAACAGTTTATATGCCATGTTTGGGCAATTGCCATAGTTTATATGTCATACGGCAGGACATATAAAAAGAGAGCCTATTTCTAAGCTCTCTGGTTAACATTGTTTTAAGTTGTATAACAAAACCCGCCTACGTTTGTAAGCGGGTTGGGTTTTACTATATTCAATTATTTTAATCCAACTTGAGCTTTTGCAGAAACTTTTCCATTTTCAAAAGTAACATTTGCATTACTTCCTATTGTTTTGTCTGCATACCAAGTATATATTTCTATAGTATAACCTTCATACTCTGATTCTGTAGATAGTTCCCCTTGGGAACCAATTATCTCTACTACCTCATCATAAGTCATTCCATTTTCGATTTGATTGTATTCTTCCATCGTAATATCGTCTGGACTACTTGAACATCCAACCAAAAACAAAACACATACCATAATTGCAACCAATAGTTTTTTCATAACTTATCCTCCTTGTACTATGATAATTCAATCTTACAATATTTGGTAATTCTTGTAAATAATTGTAAAAATATTTTGCTGCATAAAAATACCACCCAGCCTTTACACTAGATGGTATTAATAACTTCAGTATTTATTTCATAATCGAGAAGTTGTTTGGCAGGCGTACCGTTCTCCTGCATCTCTCGGGTTTCCCCTGTCAAGCCATCGGCGTGTGGACGGGTACGAAATCTTCCACCTCAAACAACTTCTCTCTTATGTTATGTTGATTTTATCACTTTTATTCTTTTTTGTAAAGAATTACCTTATTACGAAGCAACCTATCCCATTCCTTTTTGTTTATTTTCATAAATGTTATGATTGAATTCTTGAAATCGGGATTATCCACAGAAGTAGTAAGCCTTAAAATAGTCTTAAATATCTCTCCATCTGTATCTGCTATTTCTTTCAATATTAATGCTGTATTAGGTTTATGTGATTCAATAATATAATCAGGTTCCTCAACCGATCTTTTTAAATACTCATAATAACGTTCATAATCATTCGGATGTCTTTCCATAATATGATCAATTCTCTCATCTGTTATGATAACTTCATCTGTAACAATATCCTCTGTTACGCATTTGTAAATATCTTTATCAATCTTACCAACCGAATGCACTTCTATTTCCTCTTTTGCATTTGCTGGTTTAATTATATCAGAACTCCCTGCATTTACAACACTAAGATATTTTTCTCTATACTCATTAAAATTCTCTGTCTTGTCCAGTCCAAAGTATTCAGCCCTTTCTTCCAGTTCTGCAAGTTCATCTTTACCCAAAGCCCATCTTGCACGCTGCAATACACAGCATCTGCAATTACAATCTTCTGCCGGATCACCAAAACCACCGGGGTACATTGCTTTCTTCCCCTCAATTTCAAAAGGTTCATCAATTTCTTTTATCTGACCATCAAGCATCATATGTGTTTCTCTTGTTACTCCATCCAATGTTGAGCACCACTGTTTTACTACATCAGCACCTTTTTCCGTGGCAGCAATCTGTGCATCATATGTTGCCGCCTGTGTAATCCTATGCCCTTCCGTTATAGCAATTCTCTTGGACTTATTCATGCCTATATTAGCAACATTGTTCAAATTCCTTGCAATATCACCATAAGGCATTGATGTTGCCATACCTCTGGATATTTCAGCTGTTATCTGCCTTTTCAGAACGTTCGTGTCCTTGCCCATTTTACTATACAAGCCTTCACTAATTTTTGATTCAAGCATAACAGCCTTTGTTACTTGCTCGGGACTTATAGGAACAACCAAGGGAATCCCCTGACCTGCTATATCATACATAGTTCCAAGGAAACCTGTATCATAACAATTTTTTAGATAATCAGATATATTGGAGTAATTCTTATCATTCATAGAATCAAGAATTGTTTCAATTTGCTTTTTCAGGGCTTTTTGATGCTCAATCTGGTATATTTTACTCTGTATCAGTTCATCTGCCTGTAATGCCTTGATTTTTTCGCCTATATCATTAATTGCTTGTTTGTATACCTTATTGATTTGCTTGAAGATATCTTTTTCATCATTTAATTGCTTCTCTATGACTTGTTTCTGCCTTTTATTCAACTGCACCACCTTCTTCAATTACACTATTCAATGCATTCTGCGCTCTTTCAAGATCATCATCTTCTTTATTAGGATTTGGCAGTTTATCTTTGATTTTTTCGTAATCAATATCCAGAGTATCGCAGATATTCTGCATCAAAGTATCATTATCAAACTGGGTGGCAAGCGATAATAGTGTATTAACTATTGTCTGCTGTGTCTGTGCTTCGGTCAATTCTATCTGTGCATTTTCTTGTGCATTACTCATAATTTCATGCTTAAAATCAAAATATACATTCTTTTGCTGATAATCGGTACCGTTAATTTTATTAATTTCATCAATAACTATCTTCAATATCTTACGCAGAAATTGTTTTAACCTTATCTCCAACTTGGAGCATTTCAAATCAAGTAGTGAATAGGCTGCTTTGATAGCAATATTTGTTGTAGCATTAGTATCTTTAAGTCCAGATGTATTCAAGCCCATTCCAAATCTGTAAATATTCTTTTCATCCAAG
>JAUUNJ010000191.1 GCA_030844625.1 Roseburia sp.
TCCTTTTAGAAAAATATAGTCTATGTTGTTTTTTTCAAATTCGTCTTTGAAATATTCTAATTCATATGTACGGTTTGCATCAAGAACCAGTGCTTTTTTATATGCCAGCAAATAGTTGTCAAAGTTTTTAATAGATTGTTGCTGGCATGGAGAAAGCTTCTGCATTCCAAAATATAGAGTAGAGACAATTTTGTGCTTTTTTGCAAAAAGAAAAACATTATCCCAGTTAATATTTTCTGGAGGAGAAGAGGGTAATTCTTCCGTTACGGCACATTTTAATAACTCCAGTATATAGTTCATTTCTATTTTATAAATCATAATTTTAATCCGTTAAAAGAGGAATTCCTCTGTGTTCCACAGATGTGGAAAAGACAATTTGCGTCTTTGTGCTTCCAAATTTCTGAAGCTCACCAATAAAATGATCCAGCTCTTCCGTACTTTTGAACATTACTTCAACCAGCATTGCATAATCGCCGGTAACACAGTTACATTCGACTACATTATTGCAGCTCTTTATATAAGGATAAAAGTCTTTTTTTTGCCCCGGATTCACCTCAAGATTAATAAATGCCTTAATATGGTAACCAAGTTCTGCGGGATTCACCCTTGCATTATATCCGGTAATAATGCCTGCCTGTTCCAGTCTTTCGATTCTGGCAGATACGGCAGGTGATGACAAAAACACTTTGCTCGCAATTGTTTTAAGGGGGATACGAGCGTTTTCATGAAGTAGTTTAATAATCTGTTCATCAATATGGTCTAATTCATGTCTCATAGTAGTTCTCCTTTCAGATTTTTCAGTCTGTATTAATTTTTTTAAGTAAATATTGTTACATATACTGTTAAATTATAGCATACACTTTAAAAAATTTACAATATTATTTTCAATTAAGCATCAGCAAATTAAAAAATGAAGGGATCAGGATAAAAAACGTAATAATTGTGCTTTTGTCCATTTTTTATTAATTAAAATTATTTTATTAAGAAAATGTTTAATAATATAAACAGGTAATGTGACATTTCACTATTTATAGTGAAAAATAGCGCATTTTCTTAAAATAAAATGCATTGATTTGTTTGAGCAAACGTGGTAAGGTATTGAATAATTAATAAAGTTTGTTATAATTTTAACAATTATACAGAACTTTACAGGAAAGAGAGGAAATTATTATGGATTATTTAGTCTATTTAGCTCCGATAGCGGGTGTAATCGCGCTTCTGTTTGCTGTTTATAAAGCAGTTATAATTAGTAAGAGTGATGCAGGCAATGATAAAATGAAAGAAATTGCCGAAGCTATTGCAGAAGGAGCAAAAGCATTTTTATTTGCAGAATACAAAGTATTAATTGTATTTGTGGTAATTTTGTTTGTCATTTTAGGATTTGGAATCAGCTGGCTCACAGCAGTATGTTTTGTTGTGGGAGCCTTGTTCTCCACATTAGCAGGTTATTTTGGGATGACCGTTGCCACTAAGGCAAATGTGCGTACTGCAAATGCGGCAAAAGAAAGCGGAATGAACAAAGCGCTGTCTATCGCTTTTTCAGGTGGGGCTGTTATGGGACTTTGTGTTGTAGGTCTCGGTATTCTGGGACTTAGTGTGATTTTGATTATTGTTATGCACACAACAGGTTTTACAAATGAAAGTGTAAGCATCCTTACAGGATTCAGTCTGGGTGCTTCATCAATCGCTTTATTTGCCAGAGTTGGCGGTGGTATTTATACAAAGGCTGCAGATGTTGGTGCTGATCTTGTAGGTAAGGTAGAAGCCGGTATTCCGGAGGATGATCCGCGTAATCCTGCCGTTATTGCTGATAATGTAGGGGATAACGTAGGTGACGTTGCAGGAATGGGTGCTGATTTGTTTGAAAGCTATGTAGGAGCACTTGTTTCTGTTGTTACATTGGCAGTTGCATCTGTAGTTGCAGGTCAGGGCGACTTTAATGGAGGTCATATTATTTTCCCTATTATTATTGCGGCAATCGGTGTTCTGGCATCTGTAGCAGCTACTTTTTTTGTAAGAGGAAAGGAAGGCTCAGATCCTCAGAAGGCTTTAAATCTGGGTGAATATGGCGCTACAGCAATTGAGATTATTGCTTCGGCTATTTTAAGTTATGTATTTTTTGACAATTTTAATGCATTTTTAGCTATATTGGCAGGTCTTGTTGTTGGAACTGCCATTGGTAAAGTTACAGAAATATATACTTCAGAAAAATATAAAAGCGTGAAACAGATTGCTGAAAGTTCCCAGACAGGTTCAGCAACAAATATTATCAGTGGACTCTCCGTAGGTATGAAGTCTACTGCAATTCCGATTCTTTTCATTGTTGCAGGAGTCCTTGTTTCCTACGCGTTTTTAGGAATGTACGGAATTGCTCTTGCAGCAGTTGGAATGCTTTCAACTACAGGTATGACAATCGCAGTTGATGCTTACGGACCTATTGCTGACAATGCGGGCGGTATTGCAGAAATGTCGGGACTTGATGAAAGCGTAAGAGATATTACAGATAAGCTTGATGCAGTTGGTAACACAACAGCGGCTATTGGTAAAGGTTTTGCTATTGGTTCCGCAGCGCTTACAGCATTGTCTCTGTTTGTTTCCTATGCAGAGGTTGCGGGACTTGGAGAAATAAATATTCTTAAGGCTCCGGTTGTAGTAGGAATTCTTATTGGTGGAATGCTTCCGTTCATGTTTTCGGCTCTTACAATGAGTTCCGTTGGTAAGGCTGCGAATAAAATGATTGAAGAGGTTCGCCGCCAGTTCAAGCAGGATAAAGGTATTTTGGAAGGAACCTCAAAGCCTGATTATAAGTCTTGTGTAGGAATTTCAACACAGGCTGCGCTCCACGAAATGATCCTGCCCGGTGTTATGGCAGTTGTTACACCGTTAGCAGTTGGTTACCTTTTGGGTGCATCAGCTCTTGGAGGAATGCTCTGCGGAGCACTTGGCTGTGGTGTTATGATGGCGATTTTTATGTCAAACGCAGGTGGTGCATGGGACAATGCTAAAAAATATATCGAAGGCGGTTTTGCCGGAGGTAAGGGAAGTGAGGCTCACAAAGCAGCAGTTGTTGGTGATACTGTAGGTGATCCGTTCAAGGATACTTCAGGACCTTCCATTAATATTTTGATTAAATTAATGACAATTGTTTCATTGGTATTTGCTGCAACATTCCCGGTACAGGGGTACCTTGCAAAGCTTTATTATATGATTTTCAAGTAGGATTCAATGAAGATAATATATAAATAAAAAAGGGGATGTTCTTTGGGAGTTTACTCACAAATGAGCATCTCCTTTTCTGTTGGAGCAGAGTCATACCACATATTCATATACAATAGGGCATATCACAATATCAGTATACGGAATAAAAATATACAAAATTTTTCTATGCCAAAATTACAGGGGAATTCTAAACATTAAAACTACATATATTGAATAAAAAGCGGAGTTTTTTATGCAGATATATGTAGTAAAAGAAGGCGATAATGTAGACAGTATTGCTGCGGAATTTAATGTTTTAGTACAGATGATTATTTTTGATAATCAATTAGTTTATCCTTATAAACTGGCAGTGGGGCAGGCACTGTTAATTAATGACGGGCAGGTAAAGGACAATAGAAGGACTGCTGTAATCAGAGGGTTTGCTTATCCGTTCATTAGCAGATATGTGTTAAGTCAGAGTCTTCCTGCCTTGTCAGAACTGGCAATTTTCTCCTATGGGTTTACAGCGGAGGGAGATTTGGTATATCCCATATTGGAAGATAATGAATTGATACAGATGACCTATTTTTATGGAGCAAAACCCATTCTTACACTGACTCCGCTGGGGCCGGAGGGGAATTTTAGCAATGAACTTATTTCTGCGGTCATTAATAATGAGTCTGCAATAGAAAATCTTATTAATAATCTTTTGTATGTAATGGAGCAAAAGGGTTTTCTGGGACTGGATATTGATTTTGAATATATTAAGGCAGAAGACAGGCAGCAGTTTGTAAATTTTGTGGCATTGGTTACGGAAAGGATGAATGCCGTAGGATATACGGTTTCGGTGGATCTGGCTCCTAAGATTTCGGCAACCCAGCAGGGACTGCTATATGAGGGAAAGGACTATGCGGCATTGGGAGCAGTGGCAAACAGTGTGCTTGTTATGACTTATGAGTGGGGGTATACATATGGTCCTCCAATGGTCTATTGGTTGCACTACTCACGAAACAAGTAAAAATCAAGGGTTTGAGATTTTTTGTCATACACGATTTTCTGACAAATTGCCTTTAAGGCTACGGTTTTTTTTGCATAAGATACATTCTCATTACTTAGTAACTGCACAGCCGATATAATTTCTTCGCTTAAATCAACATCCTTAGGTTTATCCTTTTTCAGTTCCTGAAGCCTTTTTTCTAAATTATTTTTTTCTCTTTGTAGAAGTTCCCTGTTAAATTTGTAATCGTCAAGAGTATCTATTCCGTCCATGTAAGCGAGCCTGATACGCTCTTCTTTTATTGGTAATGTTTGCAGAGCTTCATGTATCATATTAATTTCTGATATATCCTGCTGTTTTTCAACAACATGGTAAGAGTTGGTGGCAACCGCATTGATAAGCCCATCTATGACCGATTTTTCCAATTTATGGGCAACAATACCATTGCTGCAGTTACAACGCCCTTTATTGTAATTAACACATCTGAATATTGGTTTTCTGTTCTGCCCCTTTGAACCGTAGCCCAATGAACCGCCACAGGTAGAACACTTCACCATACCACTGAGCCAGTGTCTACGAGTTTCAGTGTATGTATGCTTGCTATCTGTAGAGGTTAGTAGTTTAAATTTGTTCTGGGCAAGATTAAAGACCATTTCATCAATGATGGATTCATGTGATCCTTTAACACGCATATAGTCATTATTTATATGCCTTCCGGTGATGTCTGTTGGCTGATAATCCCATCTTATATATCCTACATAAAATGGATTCTGCAATATATATTTAATCGTTTTAGGACTCCATGTGTTACCAGTGCTGGTTTTAATGCCTGCATTGTTGAGGTGTCTAGAAATACTGCTTGTACCTAAGTTTTCATATACAAATTTATGGTAAATGGATTTCACAATAGATGCCTGCTTGCTATTGATTGTAGGAGTGGCACCTTTTACATGGTTATAGCCATATGGAGCTTTTGCTACATATCCTCCCTTAAGGACTTTCTGTGTCATGCCGCGTTTTGCTTCGACACCAAGATTGATAGAGTAATATTCATCCATCCATTCAAAGATACGTTCCACAAGGTCGCCTATAACACCGTCTGGTATCGGTTCAGAAACGGAAACTACATCAACTTTTGATTTTTTTAACAGGTTCTTATAAACGATAGCCTCTTCTTGATTGCGGGCAAATCGGCTGAACTTCCAAACTATAATTACATCAATTGGATGTTCGTTGGATTTTGCAAGGGAAATCATTTCCTGAAAAGCAGGTCTGTTCTGCGCCTTTCTGCCGGATATTCCATCATCCTGAAATATATATTCTGGTGAGATAATTATATTGTTTTTTTCAGCATATTCAAGTCCAAGTCTTATC
>JAUUNJ010000192.1 GCA_030844625.1 Roseburia sp.
GACAATTAAGAAATGAAACGATGAAAAACGAAGAGATGAAAGAGAGAAAGGAGGCACTGAATGAATAAAGAAAAAATCAGGGCATTTGGCAAGACGGACGTTGGCCTGATGCGTACCATTAATCAGGATAGCATTTTTGTTTCAACAGAGCCGGTTGGCAAACTCCAGAATCTTTTCATTGTTGCAGATGGAATGGGAGGTCACAAAGCGGGAGATGTGGCTTCAAGAGTTTCCATTGAAAAGTTTGTGAAATATGTGTGCACAACACATATGACGGACCCTGCAAATATTCTGGATTCAGGAATAATTTCCATTAACAAGGATATTTACGAGATGGCGAATTCTAATAAAGATTACAGTGGTATGGGAACAACTTTTGTTGCTGTTACGATTGTAGGTAATCATATATATATAGCCAATGTGGGGGATAGCAGATTATACCTTGTGGGCAGAGACATAAAGCAGATTACAAGAGATCATTCCCTGGTTGAAGATATGGTAAGAATGGGAATGATTGCAAAGGATGAAGCGCGGACCCATTACAAAAAAAATGTGATTACAAAGGCAATTGGTGTTGCAGAAGACAGAGCGTCAACGCCGGATATTTTTGAAATAGAAATTGAAAGCGGTGATTTGCTTTTGCTCTGTTCAGATGGTCTTACAAATATGGTTGAGGACTATGACATTAAAAAAATTATAAAAAACAGTGAAAGTTTGGAAGACGCAGTTCGCCGGTTAATCCATCAGGCGAATGAAAATGGTGGAAAAGATAATATATCAGCCGTTCTTGTGGATGCGTTGTGTGCAGAATAGAGTGCAGTCAGCATAAATTCTGTAACCTGAATTAGGTGAGGTGTAAAAAATATATGTTGGAAAAAGGGACTTTTATAAATAATCGTTATGAAATACTCAGCAGAGTCGGGGCAGGCGGAATGTCCAATGTCTATAAGGCAAAAGATCATAAATTAAATAGAAATGTAGCTGTTAAAGTTTTAAAAACCGAATATAGTAAGGATAAGAATTTTGTATCAAAATTCAGGGTAGAAGCCCAGTCTGCTGCAAGTCTTATTCATCCGAACATTGTGAATGTATATGATGTTGGTGAAGATGATGGGCTTTACTACATAGTGATGGAGCTTATTGAGGGAATTACTCTGAAAAGTTATATAGAAAAAAAGGGAAAACTCTCAGTCAAGGAGACTATAAGTATTGCAATACAGATAGCCAATGGTATTGAGTGTGCCCACAACAATCAGATTGTCCACAGAGATATTAAACCTCAGAATATTATGATTTCCAGGGAAGGAAAGGTCAAGGTAACAGATTTTGGTATTGCAAGAGCAGCATCAGCCAACACAATCAATGGAAATGCCATGGGTTCAGTTCATTATATTTCCCCGGAACAGGCAGGTGGAAAGTATGTGGATGAAAAGAGTGATATATATTCTCTTGGTATTACCATGTTTGAAATGCTGTCCGGCAGTGTGCCTTTTGACGGAGAATCCACAGTAACGATAGCATTAAAGCATATTCAGAATAATGTGCCGAGTATAAAAGAAAAAATCCCGGACATACCAATAAGTATTGAAAAAATAGTATTAAAATGTACGCAAAATAAAGCAGATAAAAGATATCCGAAAATTTCGCTGCTGATTGCAGATTTAAAGAGAGCTTTATCTGAACCAAATGTAGATTTTGTACAATTGGATGCAACAAAGGATACAGCATCTACAGTTATGATTACGGATGAAGAAATCAATCAGATACGAAAGGAATCAGGAAATAATAATACGGATAAAAATAAAGACGAAAGTGTAGATGATGATATTGACGTAGTAAGTCCTAAAATGGATAAATTAATAACTGTGGGCGGTGTCATTGTAGGTATTCTTGCATTAATTATTGTGGCAGTTATCATTACAGCAGTTGTCAGTGATAACGGAATAAAATTGCCAAAGGTCTCATCTGACACTGAGGTGGAAACAATGGATCCGAAAAAAACAATAGTGCCAAATGTGGTAGGACTGACGGCGGATGAAGCGGAAAAAGCATTAAATGACAAATATCTTGGATACAAGTACGATTATAACTATGTATACAGTGATGTATATGAAGCAGACCATATTGTATCGCAGTCAGAGCAGGGAGGAACAATAATTGACAAGAACTCTACAATTACACTTGTTGTAAGTAAAGGTCCAGAGAAAATCCAGGTTCCGGAAGATATAGAGGGATCTGATCTGGATCATGTTACCGGCGAATTAGAAAAATTAGGATTAAAGTGGGAAATTACTTACGAATACAGCAGTAAAAATATTGGAACGGTTTTGTCTTGTACGCCAAGTGAAAAGGCGGCAGTTGCCAAGAATGATACAATCAAACTGACAGTCAGCCGTGGTATAAAAGATACAGGTGAAAAAGTTTCCACAATTCCATATCTTGTCAATAAAAAGGAAGCGGATGCAGAGGCAAAAATTTCTTCAGCAGGATTCCGGGTTGGTGAAGTCAGACATGAGTTCAGTGATACGGTGGAAAAGGGATATGTGATCAGGCAGACTATTAAGTCCGGTGGGATAGCTCCGCTCAATACATCCATTGGTCTGGTGGTAAGTGATGGTCCGGAAGATGGAGGAAAGTATTCTGCATCTTATACATTTACGAAAGAAGATTTACATGATGAAGAAGGAAATCCGATTACTGAGGGCACCGTTGTGGTATTGCTAAACGGTATTTCCCAGAAAGTAGATGATGCTTACTCCGATGTATCTAAATGGAAAGATGATTATACAATTGAATTAACAGGGGATACGAAAGGAAAGGCTACGGTAGAATTGTTAATCAATGGTACAACTGTACACAAAGATACGGTAAAATTGAAATAAAACAAAAGCCCACCCATATTGGGTGGACTTTTAACAGTTAAAGGATATGTATGCAGGGAAAAATTATCAAAGGAATCGCCGGATTTTATTATGTACTGATAGAAGGAAAAGGAATATATGAATGTAAGGCGAAAGGAATTTTCAGAAACAAAAGTATAAAGCCTCTTGTCGGTGATAATGTGATAATTGACATTATTGATGAGCCGGAGAAAAAAGGAAACATTGTTCAGATTCTTGAAAGAGAGAATGCGTTGATACGTCCGGCTGTGGCAAATGTGGATCAGGCAATGATTGTGTTTTCTGTAAAAAAACCAGATCCAAATCTGAATCTTCTGGACAGATTTCTTGTGATGATGGAGTTTCAGAATATTGAAACCATTATATGTTTTAATAAAACAGATATTGGTGATAATGAATTCATGGAAAGCCTGAAGGATATATACACAGGTTCAGGTTATAAAGTGAGGTTTGCCAGTGCTACAGAGACGGAAGGTGTGGATGAAATCAAAAAGTTGTTAATGAATAAAAGTACTGTTTTTGCCGGTCCATCAGGAGTGGGGAAGTCTTCTATGCTAAATGCACTGACAAAAGATTATAAAATGGAAACGGGCACAGTCAGTGAAAAAATTGGCAGGGGACGTCATACAACAAGACATTCGGAAATTTTCTGTATTGGTGAGAATTCATATGTGTTTGATACACCCGGGTTCAGTTCACTGTTTGTTCCAGGGATGACAAAAGAAAGACTTGAAGATTGTTTTCCGGAGTTTAAAAAGTATACCAATAGGTGCAGATTTGTGGGATGTGCCCATATAAGTGAGCCGGATTGTGCAGTAAAACAGTCATTACAGGATGGCTTTATAACAGAGAGCAGATATGAAAATTATAAATTAATGTATGATGAATTAAAGGATAAGGAGAAAAGATATGATTAAGTTATCACCATCAATACTTTCGGCAGATTTTTCCAATCTGGGTCAGGACATTGAAAAAATTGATCGGGCAGGATGTGACTGGATTCATGTAGATGTAATGGATGGAATGTTTGTGCCCAATATTTCCTTAGGGATACCAGTGGTGAAAGATGCAAGAAAATGTACGGACAAATATTTTGATGTTCATTTAATGATAGAAGAACCAATCAGATATGTGAAAGCGTTTAAGGATGCCGGAGCAGATATGCTCACCATACATGTGGAAGCATGTGAAGACGTTCTTGCCACGATAGATGCCATTCATGCAGAAGGTATGGATGCAGGGCTTGCCTGCAATCCGGAAACGGCTATTGAGGATGTGGTTCCTTATATGGATAAGGTTGAAATGATTCTTATTATGACAGTCCATCCGGGATTTGGTGGTCAGTCATATATTGACGAATGTACTGAAAAAATAGAAGTTGTTCATGCAATTGCCACAGAGATGAAGTTAGATTTGTATATTGAAGTGGATGGCGGTGTAAAGTTGGACAATGTATGTATTCCATTGGACGCAGGGGCAAATGTAATTGTTGCAGGTTCTGCAGTATACAAAGGTGATATAAAGGAGAATGTGGAGAAGTTTAAAGAAAAATTTTTGGATTTTGAATAGGAATATGTAAAAAATCTTTTGGGATTATTCCCAAAGGATTTGCCCTCCAAGATGACTTAAAACAAATGCGGAAGGAATAATAATTACCACATACCGGCACAAAGAAATTGCAAGAGAGGGGGCACCCTTTCCAAGCCCTTCCAAAGCACCGGAAGAGGAGACAGATATTGCGGAGACAATAAAGCCTGCCCAAATTGCATTCAGTGAGGAGATGAGCAGAGAAGGCAGTGCAAGATTTAATATTGCCGGTATTCCGATGGAATAAAGTTTCAAATCCATATTTGCATCCCAAATAAGATATTGTGGCTCAGATGTATAGGAATAGAATACATAAAATAAAAAATCAGATATAGCACTAAAGTCAAAATCTTAATTGTAGAGTATCGTATACCCAAATCCAATTGCAACAGCGTTGATAAAATTTTGAACGGGAAATAGAATCATTGTTTGAGTTGGTTTATGTCATTGTAATGATTGTATCGTTGACATTACAGTTGAAACTGATTAGAATAAAATTAATTTGTAAATAAAGCGAGGTTGTCCAATGCAGATATCTAGTAGATTCACAATAGCAATTCATATGTTTTCCTGTATTAACACCTTTGAGAAGGAGAGAAAAATTACGAGTGAATTTCTGGCTTCCAGTGTTGAGGTAAACCCTGTTATTATCAGGAGAATTCTATTACAGTTAAAAAATGCAGGGTTAGTTAATGTTCAAAGAGGAACAGGGGGAACTAGGATTTCCCGTCCATTGGATGAAATTACTTTTCTGGATATTTATAAGGCTGTGGAATGTGTAGAAGATGGAGAATTATTTCACTTTCATGAGAAGCCTAATATGGAATGTCCGGTTGGGCGTAATATTCATAATGTATTGGATGAAAAGTTGGAACGTGTTCAGAGGGTGATGGAAAAAGAAATGGCATCCATAACCCTTGCAGATGTGGAAAAAGACTTGAATAAGTATTTGAGCACAGAAACAGAACTGAGATGAAGTATGTGTAAGAAAAGACTAGGTCAGGATAGCTGGCATAGTCTTTTTTATTATGTAAATAATATATTAAAAACCTTATTTAAAATGAACAGTTTAATTGATGTAT
>JAUUNJ010000193.1 GCA_030844625.1 Roseburia sp.
TACTGGCTTTTGTTTTTCCGTTTTCAATTTCATTTAAGTTCTGCCTGCTAATTTGCAATTCCTGTGCCAGTCGTGATTGAGAATAATCACAGGCATTTCTCTTTTGCTTTAATGTTTCAATAAATTCTATATCATTCATGCTTCATTCCTCCAATCAAAAAGGCATATACTCATAGGAGCATACACCTTGTATCTTATATTTATTTTCTATTGATATGCTGTTTTAGACCTGTCGGATAAAAAGAATATGGTGTGAAGTGAAATAAGTTCTTATAACCTTATAAATCGTTGCATATCAGCAGTTTTGTATTTATTTTTTCTCTTGTCTTTTGTAATAGTACCCCCCTGTTAGATAACGGGGGCTTTATGGCTCGCTGACGCTCGCCCCACCGTCAGAGTGAACCAGCCGTTTGCCAGCAAAACTGGCATGGCTTGATGTCTTACGACCGCCACCACATCTGGATCACTCCGGCGGTGTTGCTGTCTTGCCTACCATTTCCTCATTTTCCGTGTACTTATATCCAACACCTCTGACAGTGACGATATAGCGTGGTCTGTCCGGCTCCGGCTCAATCTTCTTTCTTAATTTCCGTATGAATGAAGTCAGATTATTAGGGTCTGCCGGATAGTCATATCCCCATACATTTTCATAAATCTGTTCTTTGGTAAAAACCTGCTCCTTTTTAAAATTCTTTTTTGTTCATAATTGACAAACTGATTTTCATTGAAACCAATAACATCAACAAAGCGATAATAATTGCAATAGCGATAAGAACTCCCATGCTTACAGTTGGCAAATTATCTAACAGACTAACTAAATCAATATTGAAAATGGCTTCTGCTCCTTTCACGATAACGAGAGTGATTACTGCCAGACCGCCAAATGCACCAATCATAGCAATTCTTCCTTTATCTCCACCGAATTTTAGCAGAAAAGGAAGCGTGATTGCTTGAACGACAATCATAATAGGTAAAATCATCAATGAACTCTGTACTAAGTCTGTAATAGGTAATGTATCTTTCAATACAGTTGTAATTATTCCTAAAACAGTTGCCAAAACCCAAGCCATACACCCCAATAATAGACCAAGAAAGTATTTTTCACTCACATAATGATTACGTGTAATAGGTAATGTAAACAGAAACGCATTTCCATTATCAAAATCATCATAACTGATTGTGCTTACTGTAAAAAGTGATACAATGAAACTCAGAAAACCTAATGGGAATATCACATCATCAGTAAATATCATCATTCCGATTACAATCGCCAAAATGAGCAACAGAAAATTTTTCTGTAACATCATCAATTTCAAATCTTTTACGAATAAACCTTTCATTGTTCTGTCCCCCTTATCATCATGGTAATGACTTCATCTATTGTACCTTTTTCAATGGCAATTTTAGGATAATTCTCCATATAATACTGTTTCTGATTTGTCAGACAGCTATATCCATATGTTTCTTTTTTGGAACGCAATATAAACTGTTTATCCAGCTTGCTGTATTGTTCTGCGTCTACTTTTAATAAAGCATAGTCACTAAGAAGAACGTCTGTATCTTCATGCAGAATAATTTTTCCGTCATGTATCATATAAAGGTCATCACATAGCGACTCCAAATCACTGGATATATGAGAGCTGATTAAAATGGAGCGTTCTTCATCTTTTTCCAGAAATTCTCTTAACATTTCAAGCAATTCGTCTCTTGCGATTACATCTAAACCTGCTGTCGGTTCGTCCAGTATCAGCAGTTTTGCATTGTGTGAAATTGCAACCAGCACTTTTAATTTTGCTTTCATTCCTGTTGAAAATTCTTTTATCTGTTTATTCATAGGTAGTTGAAATTTCTGTACCTGTTCTATAAATAGTGATTTGTCGAATTTTGAGTACATATTCTGCAATATAGGGATAATATCTTTTATCTTCAGATACCCACTAAAACCAGAATCCGACAATACTACACCCAATTCCTCTTTATCTTTTGCTGTGAAGTCTTTTCTGTCCTTTCCAAGTATGGTAATATTTCCGCCGTCAGTTGAAATCAAACCTAATATCGCCTTAAATGTTGTGCTTTTTCCAGCACCATTTTGTCCAATCAAGCCTGTTACACATCCAGACATAAGCTCTAATGAACAATCAAGAGAAAAATTATCATAATGCTTTTTCAAGTGTTCAATTTTTAACATACATCAACCCTCCAATATCAACTCAAATAAACTTTTTATATCTTCATCACTAATACCACATCGTCTGCCTTTTTGGATAGCCTGCTCCAAATCCGCTTCCAATTCTTTTTTCTGTTCTTCCAAAAGCAGTTCTGTATTTGTAGCCGCTACATAAGTGCCTTTTCCATGTACTGTAACCGTAAAACCCTCACTTTCCAAATTGTCGTAAGCTTTTTTTACAGTTAAAGCACTTATTTTTAGTTCCTTAGAAAGTGTACGGACAGATGGAAGATTGTCGTTTTCCTTTAGTTCCCCGTTGCGTATGAGCATTTTAATCTGGTCAACAATCTGTTCATATATGGGAACCATTAGGGAAGTATTGATTATAATTTTCATTCTTTATATCCTTCCTTCTTTTCTTGATAACAGTATATAACAGTTGCAAACTGTTGTCAAGTGTTATATAGTGTTTGTTTTAAATTTTCTTTTGAAATTAAAAACATGCAAATCAATATAGAAATGCATGTTAAAAAATATAGTATTCTATTGTAATTCCTTTAACGCAAGCAGGTGTTTCATGGATTGTTTCTAATATCCTTTTGTTGGGGAAACTCCACACTCCCATTTCGATATTGTTTTATCACTGATTCCCAACAATTCAGATAATTGTTTCTGTGTATACCCTTTTGCCTTTCTTTCATCAGAAATAAACTTTCCAATTTTTACCTGATCCATTGTTTTTCTCCTTTCTGACCACAGAATAGTATATAAAATAGATGTTTTACACCCACGGAACGTAGAGAATGGTGAATATATGCGGATTCTACGCTTCGTAGATTATAAAATATCTACTGATTTCCTGTTTAATCTATATCATAATATTACCATAAATCATATTGTTTCATAGTTTCTACATTTCGATATTCATGCTTCTCATAATATCCTATCAGCTTACCTTCATCTCTGAGTGCCACCATGTAAACATCTTTATTCAGTTTCTCATTGTGAAAAGTATAGACGAAATTATGGCTTTTATCTGCTGCAAACCAGTCCACAACTCGCTGTATTTTATCCCTGGATTCCGGATTATGACAATCTAACAGACTTCTTCCAATAAGTTTATCTCCACCTCGCTTCGCACAGCTGGTAACAGCTGCCGGATTCATGTAAATAATCTCATGTTTGAGATTGCATATAACAACGGATGCCCTGTCCTGATCAACAATACTTTTATAAAAGCTGACATAGGATTTAAACTTAATTACCTTTTCATTATCCAGCCGTCTTTGAAGTTGTGGTTTCTTTCTTCGATAATAATCGTATATCTCTCCTTCAGGTATCCAGATTTGTGCCTCATTTATCTTATCAATTACAACTTCAACAATCTGCTCATCTGCTAGTAAATCAGGTACTTTATCATACTCTGTTACATACTTTCTGTATTCTTCATACACCCAGCCTGTAATCTTATCCTTCTGTTTCATCTTGAGATCACTAAACTTTTTATTCAGCTGTAAAAGCTGACCATCTATCTTTTTATGTATTTTTGTTTTTTTACTTTTTGCCAAATTTCTCCCACCTTTATATAATTAACAACTTTTGCTAATATAACGCATGTTTCGCATTTATCTTTTCACATTATAACATCTATCATATTTATCCGCATTAAAAAAGGACGCAGAATCTCTCCCACGTCCTCAAATCTATCTGGCTTTATCTTCCCTTACCTTCGAAACTTCCTTATATGCCGCTTCCTGCTTCACCTCATCCGCATCTCTAGCCTCAAATGCATCTGCATTATACTGATACTCCTGCGGCTCAGCGACCATCGGTGAATATACAACCTCTGCTTCTACTCGCTCAGCTTCTGCCCTCTCCGGCTCTGTCTGTTCCTGTGCTTTCGCATTCTCCATATGCTTTTCCTTATCAAGCTGCACATTCATAGCCAGATTATCCAGCTTATCAATCGAAGCATCCAGATGAAGCTCCATTGTTACAAGCATCTTTTTCACAGCTTTCATAGGTGCAAGCACCGCCTTTGTAATGGGATGTTTCTGCTCTTTCTGTGAGTAATCCACCTCTGGCTTGTCAGCAAAAGTGCGGAATGCATTGGCTACTGTCTGCCCTGCTTCACGAAATCCTTTTGCAAGAAGTGCTGTCTTTGCTATATCCTTATCTGTGGTCTTGATTGCACCTCTTACATTCTCTCGAATATCCAGAAATCTTTTCTTAATTCCTAAGAACTCAGATACCCTGTATAATGCAGCTCTTCCCTTTTCCTTTGCTTCTTCGACTATGCCCTTAGCAGTAGATTTGACCTGTTCTTTCACTTCTAATACCTGTGACTTTATCTGCTCACATCTGGTATTAAGTCGCTCCTGTGCTTCTGACAATGCCTTTTTTGCATTATTGACAAGTGTATCTTCCTGCATTTCTTTGATCTGGTTCTGCATGTTGGTGAGTTCTTCCGTCATGGAATCAATCTTTTTCTCCAGTCCGTCCACATAGCTGCATATCTCAAATACATCGTTTGCCTTCTCTTTCATGGCATTTTTCTTTAGTAATTCGAGAAGTTCCCTTATAACCTCCTCATTGGTAAGTGTTTTTCCTGCTTCCATATCCATTCTGTTTCCTCCATTCTGTAAATGGGGCAGCCTTGGCCGCCCCTGTACTCTGATTACTGATTATCGAAAGGGTGTTGCCTCTTTGTCCTTCTCTTTATCAGGATTACCATGATGCTTCTCCGCACTTTCCCTAGCCTTTTCGTTGCTCTTATCCTTTGCTTTCTCATATTCCGAGATAATCTCATTATAGAGTCTTTCCCTGAAATCCTTTGTAACCGGATAGCAGACATCCTGATAGATTGGCTTGCCCTGCTCATCCACCTGCTTTGTCTTATAAGAAGGCATTGATACAAAGATATTCTCTTTGCCCTGCACGATATTGATGTTATTTACAATGAAACTGTTTTCAAAGTAAATGCGTGCAAGTCCTTTGATGTTACTGCCTTCCCTCTCATAAGGTGTCACAGTTACGGAAAACTCCGGCATTTCCTGTGTACGCTCCTGCTTCTGTGTCTCCTCTTTCTCCGGTTCCTTGATTCTTGCATAGGCATCAAGAATATTGGTATAGAGTTCCTCACGAAACTCTGCTGTAATAGGATTGCACACATCCTTATAGATCACACCGTTGCTTTCATCACGCTCATTGGAGCGGTATCTTGGCATTGATACGAAAAGCTCTCCCTTGTCCTTATTCTCAAGGATTGCAATATTGGTGATCTTAAATGAATCACCGAATACCACTGTTGCAAATCCTTTGATATTGCTGCCCTCTTTTGCCCTTACTTCGTTTACCTTAATTGAATACTTCATATGCTATTCCTCGCTTTCTTTTT
>JAUUNJ010000194.1 GCA_030844625.1 Roseburia sp.
AAACTGCCTCGTCTGAATATACAAAATCTGCTCCTTTTTCACAAATCATTCGCATATTCTCATACAACGCATTCGGGCAAAGCATATCATCATGATCAAATAGTGCAATATATTCACCCGTTGACATATGAATTGCCTCATTCGTATTTCCAGAAATTCCAAGATTTTCGTCTAACTTTTTATAAACAATTCTTTCGTCTTTTAATGATTTACATATTTCACCAACATAATTGTGCTTTTCATCACTTGCATCAGCAAGACATAATTCCCAATTGCTGTATGTCTGGTTGATCACAGACTGAATCATATCCTTTAAATATTTCTCAGGAGTATTATATAATGGAACTAATATACTAAATTTTACATCTTTTAAAAATTTGATTGCTTTTTGTTTTTCATATTCCTCCGTATTGAAAAAACATAAGTCTACAAATCTCTTTGTCTCCTTTTGTGGATCTATCAAAGTTCTAATTGCTTTTTTAACCCCACCCTGTTTATAACTATTTACAAATTTTGTACATACATGATACATAAATTTAACCGGAGCTAAAAATTTCCAAAAATTAGTTTTTCTCAATTTTTCTATCATTCGAATTGAACATCGTTTTATTTTATCCCGTATTGTCATACTTGAATCAAGTAAACTATTATCTCTTAAAAAGGCTTCTAATTCATCTTCATATAATTTTTTCATGTATTATCTTCTGCAAACTCTTCCTTCATTAATCCCATATCTTAAATAGTGAATATAATATTTTGGCAAATTATATTTGAAAGCACACCTCAAATCTGTATTTGCTTGCAAATACGCAATTACATCAAATCCTTCGTTTGCCCAACGTCCTTCCAAAATTCCATAATCAAGAAAATGATTAAATAATGCTTCCTCATCATCTCCAAAAGCTTTTTTCAAATCATCATATCTTTCTGAATAGAATTTTGCATCAAAAACGGGATTCCAAAAATCACGCGTATATGCCTTATGCTTTTTTTTCCACAATTTCCACCAAAGACAATTTCTTAATTTTATAATTCTATTGGCTTCTATTGGGAAAAACTGGTCACTCCTATAATCCCTCGTCAAACTTCTATTTAAATTAAGTCTGCTTTTACCAAGTTCTTTTTCTTCTAAATACAATCTTTGATACTCGTAATATAATTCTTCAAATTCTTTTCTTTTTAATACTTCTTCTCGAATTTTGCTTTGCCAAGCTTCTTCACTTTCTTTTTTTTGTTTTATTGTACATTCATCCAATTCTTTTTTTAACTCTAAAATTTTAGGATTTAACTCTCTATTAATTACATCAACATGTTCCTGATATGCTTTCTTATAGATATCAACATTATCCTGACTCAATGAAAGTAAATGTCTCAACGAAACAACCTCTTGATGTTTTTGAAAAATCTGATGTTCATAATCCCTTATTAACTCCACCTTAGACTTTTTTATCTTTCGAAATCTCATTGCCTGTACAGATATAAATGAACAATCATAACTAACATCATGATAAAATCCATTATAAGCAAACTGCTCCGCCCAATATTCCGGTGTATGTATTGATATATGACTCTCCTCATCGTAATCAAATGGCGTAGATGAAAAAATAATATCTTCTGTAGCTTCGCACATTCTTTGTATTGCAATTGGTATATCTTTATTATCTAAATGTTCAAGTACTTCAATGCAAGTAATCAAATCATATTTCTCATTTATAGGAATTAATGCAGATTGAACCTTACACCTTTCTTTTATATCTTCTCTTACATTTTTAATTGCATAATCAGAAATATCTATTCCATACGCATCAACGCCTCTATCATATAATGACTCCACAAAAAAACCTATTGCACATCCAATATCAAGTGTTTTTTTAGGATTTATTTCTTTTACTATCCTGTCTGAATAAGTTCCAAAGATTTCTTCCCATCCATTGTTCCTTTTATATTCTTGTCCACAATGAGAATTGTAATATTTTTCATCATAAATATTTTTTTCTGCTTTATCCATCGTTCTCTTCCTTAATTTTTACATTATGAAAATATTGTCAAATGTATCTTCAATCGCTTTTACCATCTTTATTGATGAATACGCATCTAACGCTGCTTCTCGTATCTTTTTTTTAAACTCTTTGTCATCTCTATTATTATATATTTCTTCAAATCTATCAATCCACTCTCCTCTTTCACATAAAAAACCATTCTCTCCGCTATCAATCGCACTTCTATATGTAAAACTTGGCGTTGCGCATGTCGGAGTTCCAACAATCGCTGTTTCAAAATATTTAAGTTCCGATTTACAATTTGAGAAGACAGTATTCACTAACGGTACAATATTTAAATCAACTTCTGCCTGTTCATATTGTAATTCCACAAACGTTTGAAATGGTACATACGTTATTTTTTTCTCTTTCACTAAATAATCATATTGTGACGGCAATTTCATATATCCCACAATTTTCATTCTTACATCTTCATGTCTTTCCATAAATTCTTCTATTTCTGGCATGATCATGAGTAAATCATTCAAATGTGTTGGCGAACCACTAAAATACCCAATTACAAAATTACCCGTTGTAGACATTTTCATCTTCTTCTCAAAATATTCATTAGAAACTGCCTCTTGTATCCAATTGAGATAATTTTTTATAACATAGCATTTTCCTTCAAAATCTTTTTTCAAATATCCAGCCAGATATTCATTTGTCGTGATATAAGCATCACACTTCTCAGCCACTAGCATATTTCTTGACGTCTGATCAAACCAAAATTTCCATTCCAATTCTCTATCCAGACCTAATGTATCAATTACCATAGGCATATACTTCGGATGATAAATCAGATCATCTATATCATAACAGATCTTTTTCCCATGAATATGCAATTCATTAATAAACTCTTCTATTTCTGGTTCCCAAGGACAACGAATAAAAACCATAACATCAAAAATATCTACATTCTTAATCAACTGTCCTAAATCACTGTT
Organism: Roseburia sp.; assembly: GCA_030844625.1. Classification (GTDB taxonomy): domain Bacteria; phylum Bacillota; class Clostridia; order Lachnospirales; family Lachnospiraceae; genus Eubacterium_G. The sequence goes on from JAUUNJ010000194.1 coordinate 2,984, forward strand.
TTGAAAGTATGCTCCTGACCATTGAATACTGTATTCCAAGCTCTCACATATATTATAGCCTCTATATCGAAAAGTACTACTATCAAACTTAGGATACAAAAATCCTACTGTTCTGCGTCCTGCCTTTTTTGCATCTTGTAATACCTTTATTCTAGCTTCATATGGCTTCTCCCAAGGATTACTTCTAAAAAAAGTTTTTGATTTTAATATATCATACATACATTCATCAGTCCCCCATCCATTTATGTTCTATATAAACTAAGCCTCTCTCTAGCTGATCATTTTCAATTTCAAACTCAGCAATATTTCCTCCAAAGAAAATTGTACTTCCGTCCTCATTAGCAACATGAATATCACAATGATACTTTCCTTGAATTAAATTCACCCTTTCAAAGACAATATGCAATTGTCTTTCACCAATCCATTCTTCCATTTCAATTCCGTCAGAAACAGTCGAACATCCATAGCAAAACAAACCATCCGCTCTCACCACATTAATCTCAATATAATATTTTTCTAACCTTTTCTGTGCTAAGGCCTGAATTTCCAAGCATACATCATCCATAATCCGAAAAACTTTTGTTCTTTTATTTTCCTTATTCAAGATTTTTACATTTTTTATAATTACCGGATCTGTGCTTTCATTTTGAGAGCCATCAATAATATCTTCTGCTTCGCTGTCCCTTTTTTCATCTTCTGCTATTTCATTTTTTTGATCATGCATATAATTCAAGTACAGCCTATGAACATTATGCGGTTCTCCACTTTCACGAATTCTTCCATCATGAATCCAAATACTTCTATCGCAAATACGTTCTATCTGGCTTGTCGAATGGGATACTAATACGATAGTAGTTCCTTTTCCTTTTATTTCCATTAGCTTATTAAAACACTTTGTCTGAAAATTCACATCTCCTACTGCCAGAATTTCATCTATTAACAATATATCTGCATTAACATTTATTGCTACGGAAAATGCTAATCTCATATACATTCCCGATGAATAAGTTCGAACCGGATTATCTATATATTCTTCCAATTCTGAGAACTCAATAATATCATCTAATCTCTGTTCAATTTCCTTTCGTTCCAATCCCAAAATTGACGCATTAATAAAGATATTCTCTCTTCCACTTAAATCTGGATGAAATCCGGCACCCAATTCCAACAAGCTCGATACTCTGCCACTTATTTCGATGCTTCCGCTATCGGGATACATAATTCTAGTCAATAATTTTAGTGTTGTACTTTTTCCACATCCATTATTACCTACAAGTCCAACAGCTTCTCCCTTTGCCACATCAAACGAAATTCCTTTAAGAACCTGATGTACTTCATATTTATTTCGTGCTTTACTTAACGCACGTTCCTTCAACGTATTTCCTTTATCATAATAAAATTTAAATGTTTTTGTAAGATTCCTTACCTCAATAGAATTATTAGCATTCACTTTATAATTCCTCCACAAAATGTCTTTGTAACTTTGCAAAAATAAGATGTCCAATAACCCATATGGATAGACTCCAAAGTAACGCATTTATAAGCATATTCATTTCAGGAGCTTTTCCATAATATAAGATATTTCTATATGAGTTTACAATTGAGGTCATTGGATTAAAATAAAACAGTGCAACATATCTTTTTGGAACCATATCTATCGGATAAATTACAGGGGTCAAATACATCCATACCATAGCCACAATCTGCGTAATATACTCTAAATCTCTAAAGTACACATTAAGTGCAGAAATAATATACGTAACTCCCAATGCCAAAAAAAATTCAATCATCATAATCAAAGGTAAAAATAACCATGCCGCCAAATTAATAGTAACACCGCTAAAAATAACAGCCAACAATACAATTATAAAGCTTAATAACATATTCACAAATTGACTGATTGTAAATGATAACGGTAAAACTTCTCGTGGGAAATATATTTTTTTAACCATATCTTGCTGTGAAAAAATAACCTGTGCACCACCGCTTAAACACGTATTAAAAAAAATCCATGGAACCAATGCAACAAACAAAAACAAATAGAATTTATCTATATTCATTCTCATAATAACTGAAAAAACAGCTGTATATACAAGTAACTGTAATAAAGGATTTAAAAGCATCCAAAAAAATCCAAACACTGATCCTTTGTATCTACTTTTTAAATCCCTTTTTACCAAATTAATAATCATTTCTCGATATTTCCATAATTCTCTAAATCGTTTCATTCTATCCTCACATTAACCTATTTTCCATATCATATCATCCAAAATTTGAAAGTATACATTTCATTATAAAAAATAAATCCAACTTTTCTACACTTTATATATGCCCATAATTTATTTTTCATCTTCAAAGCATCCAATAATGTATTCAAAATTAGTTCATTTTTTCCCTCCGTTGCTGAATATGCCTGTTGCAATTCTCTTGCTTGTGTCAATCGTAGTGTTTTCATCATTTTATTATTCTTATGATATTGACCTATTTCTAATATTTTAATCACTTTGCCTAACAAATATCTCATATCCATTTTTTTTGTAGCACCAATTTCATTGTCTTGATGTTGTCGATAC
>JAUUNJ010000195.1 GCA_030844625.1 Roseburia sp.
TACAAGAATAATTATTGGCACATTTATTATTGGTATTATCGGTCTGATGGCAATTGGATTTGCAGAAGATTTGAGTACTATAAAAAAAAGTAATGAGGCAAAAGTATATGAGTTTAGTTCAGAGGAAGTATATAATCAGTTTAAAAAGTTATATAATCATGACAAATATAATTCGTATATAATTACTGAATTCACAAATGATACATTAATTACAAGGGATCTCTTGGCAGATAGTACAGGGGTATTCTCTTTTGAAAGTGATGAGGAACTTAATGATTTTGTGAAGAACAAAACAATGGGAAAAGATGTTTATGTTCCGATGTTGGGGGATGAATGTAAATTTGATGACAGTAATATGAGTGTAAAGTATAAAACAGCAATTACTGAAAATGAGAGAATAGAAGTACAACAGGATAGGCATAAAATTGGTATGGTTATTTGGCACATATGGATAAATATATGTATATCATTTAGTGTGTTATATGGATGGAAAAAACAGAGTAGTAAATAAGAAAAATTTAATAAAAATTATTGTATCGGCTTGTGGTATGATCGTGATTATAGTAATACTATTGCTGCTGATTGGTAATCGTAGCGATGATGAAAAGCGTAATATTGTTCATCGCAGACAGTGGTGGTTAAAAAGTATCAATTGGGATCATGACAGAGATACTTATACAGGCAGAGGAATTACAGTTGCTGTTGTCGATACGGGTGTTGATGAGAACACGGTTGAAATAAAAGACAAGATTAAAAAGGAAATTTCTGTTTTAGATTCAGAAGACAAAGGTGATACTACTCATGGTACTGCTGTTTGTGGGATAATTGCAGGAACTTCATTTACTTCAAAAGGAGTTAGTGGTATTGCAGATAATGTGTCAATTATATCAGTCGATATTACTAACGATAAAGAAGGAATAATAGAAGTCGATGATCTTGTTGAAGGAATCCAAATTGCAATTGATCATAAGGTTGATATTATTAATATTAGTGTTGGCTGTTTAGAAAATTCTGAAAAGTTGAAAAATGTAGTTAATGAAGCAATGCATAATGATATTATTGTTGTAGCATCAGCAGGAAATTATATGGAGGATAGTATTTTGTATCCCGCCGCATATGATAGTGTAATTGCAGTCGGTGGCGTGGATAAAGATGGAGAGAGGATATCTCCAGTAGGGAAACTGAAAAAATCAATTGTTTATCTTCCTGGAGAAAGTATAGTAGCACCAATTGGGAATGGGAAGTATGCTGGCTGTGAGGGAACATCTTTTTCCACTGCGATGTGTACAGGGTTAATTGCGTTGTTACTTGAAAAAAATAATGATAAGGAATCTGTAATAGAATATATGAAAAAAATAAATTTAAAAAAAACAATGGATTTTAAAGAAATAGTAAGTAATTATCCATAAAAGCGTTATATGAAAAGAAAAAAGAAAGTAGTAAATAAAAGTAATTTGTAGTATGTATAAAAAACCAGAGTAAATAGTGTCAACATTGTTAGCGTATGATCTAACATTAAGACATGTTTCCTCTGGTTTTTTGCTGCTGAAAGTTTGCTGTAAATAATTCATAAAGAGGGGTTCACAAAGAAAACACAATTAAAACTAATTAAATACACAAATTGAAAATATACTATTTATTGGTTATTAAAAAGGACAAACAGGAGGTGCATAATGAGTGTAATCGAGATTGAAAATCTTGTGAAGACTTACGGTGAAAATGTGGCAGTGAATGACTTAAGCCTGAACATCGAAAAAGGAAAGGTTTATGGATTTTTAGGCCCTAATGGAGCGGGAAAATCAACAACCATGAATATAATCACAGGATATATTGGAGCGACAAAGGGAACGGTAAGGATTGGTGGACACGATATTTTTAAGGAACCGGAACAGGCGAAAAAATGTGTGGGATATCTTCCGGAAATGCCGCCTCTGTATCAGGATATGACTGTAAGGGAATATCTCGGATTTGTGGCAGAACTTAAACAGATACCAAAGAAATCCAGAGAAAGAGATATTGTGGATGCTTTGGAAAAAACGAAAACCACACAGGTAGAGGGAAGGCTGATTAAGAATCTCTCAAAAGGTTATAAACAGAGAGTGGGAATTGCCCAGGCACTGATCGGAATGCCGGAGGTGATTATTCTTGATGAACCTACTGTGGGACTTGATCCGAAACAGATTATTGAGATAAGACAGTTGATTAAAGAACTGGGCAGGAAACATACAGTAATTTTAAGTTCTCATATTCTTTCAGAAATCAGTGAAGTATGCGATTATATTTTTATTATTTCACAGGGAAAGCTGGCAGCCAGTGGAACGGAAAAGGAACTGGTAGAGCAGATGGCTGGAGAAAATATTCTGAACGTGGAAATAAAAGGGAAAAAAGACAAAGTCTCCGATGTCATAAACAGCATTGATGGGATTCAGAATGTTGCTTACGAAAAATCGGATTATAAAGACAGTACAAAGCTGACAATTAATAGCGAAAGAGGTATAGACATCAGAGAAAAACTGTTTTATGCCTGTGCGGAAGCGAAAATGCCCATAATCAGCATGAACTTCAAACAGAAGACTCTTGAAGATATATTCATCGAACTGACAAAGGAGTATACGGTACCCGCAAAAAAGAAAAAAAGTATATTATCTGTCAGAAAAAGCGATGATACCGATACAATCACCCGGGAAGATATTGACAGGGAATTGGAAGCATTGGAATCGGTAAAAAATACCGGGGATGTTGACGTTGATAATTCCCAAATACAACAACAAAGTGAAGAAAATGAAGAGAGCCAGGAGGTAAATGATTAATGCTTGCAATTTATAAAAAGGAATTAAAATCATATTTTACATCGGTTATTGCCTGCCTGTTTATTGCGGTTACGACTTTGATATCCGGCATATTTTTTGTGTATTATAATTTAACCAACGGAATGACACAGATGTATCCGGCATATGAGTGCCTGTTTATACTTGTATTTACAGTGCCGATTCTTACCATGAAAATTATTGCAGATGAGAGAAGGCAGAAAACAGATCAGCTTATTCTAACGGCACCGGTTTCAGTGGGAAAAATTGTAATAGGTAAATTTTTTGCTCTGGTTACAATATTTGCAATACCTGTGCTGATTATGTGCCTGTATCCGATTATTTTGTCCAGTTTTGGTACAATGCCATGGAAAACGGCATATACAAGTTTACTGGGACTTTTCCTGTATGGAGTGGCATTGATTGCTATCGGAATCTTTATCTCATCCATTACGGAAAGTCAGGTTATTTCAGCAATTTTGAGTATTGTGGTATTATTACTGGGATATCTTATGAGTTCACTGACTGGTATGATTTCAGCAAATGGAAACGTACTGACCAAGATTTTGAGCTGTTTTGATTTATATACTCCGGTGCAGAATTTTATGAATGGAGTAATACAGCTTTCGGATGTAGTATATTATGTTACACTTACTGTGTTATTCTTGTTTTTAACATGCCAGTCCATCCAAAAGAGAAGATGGAATGTATCAAAAAAGAATGTAGGAACAGGAATATTCAGTGTAAGTTTTATTGCAATTGCTGTTGCGCTTACTGTGTTTGTAAATCTTGTGGCAGGTACGGTAACTACAAATACAAGCTGGGCATCTCTTGATATGACGGAAACCTCATTATATTCCATCACCAGTGATACAAAGAGCATGCTGAAAAAACTGGACAAAGATATTACACTGTATGTAATGGCAGCAAAAAATAGTGCGGACAGTACTATAAAACAGACATTAAGCAGATATTCCAGTGCCTCAAAGCACATTAAGGTTGAGTATAAGGACACAACAGTATATCCGAATTTTTATAAAGAATATACAGATGAAACACCTACAGCAGGAAGTATTATTGTTGTAAATGAATCCACAAAGAAATCTAAGGTTGTGGATTACAATGATATTTACGTTGCGGATTATAGTTCCTATTATTATACGGGACAGAGCAGTTACAGCTCCTATGATTGTGAAGGACAGTTGGACAGTGCAATTTCATATGTTCAGTCTGAAAACACTTATACCATATATCAGATTGAAGGTCATGATGAGGCATCTTCAGATTCCCAGAATTTTGGAACTTATGAGAATTTAAAAGAAACAATAGAGAAGTATAACTGTGAAATAGAAACAATTAAGCTTCCAAGTGTAGATAAAATTACACCAGATGAATGTTCTGCACTTCTTATTTTAGGACCGGAAAAAGATTATACAGAGGATGAGGCAAAGAAAGTTATCGATTACCTCAATTCAGGCGGAAAAGCCATTATTGGTCTTGAAAACATAGCGAGTCAGGGAACGGATAAACCTAACTTTGAATCTATACTGAAAGAATTTAATATTTCAGTTAAAAATGGAATCATAGCAGAAAATGATACATCCTATTATTCAGCTCAGTATGGTCCGTGGTATGCCTTTGCAGATGGTAAGGCGGGATATGCTTCCGATCTTACAAGTTATGTGTTTGTACCATATACAATGGGAATGAAAGTCAACGATGAAGATAATACAGATGTAACGTATACTGCATTGGCAAGTACTACAGAATCATCGGTATTAAAGACAGATGCTGCTAATGCAACATCTTATGAGAAAGAAAAAGGAGACGTTTCAGGACCCTTTGATGTTATTGTATCAGCAAGCAAGATGCTGACATCCGAAGATGATTCAAAAGAAGATGAAAGTACAGATGACAGCGATACAGACAGTACCGCGGAAAATACAAAAACAGCAGATATACTTGTGTTTGGCTCTGTTTATGCTCTTTCAGACACCATGGATGATATTGTGTCTCAGTCCAACACACAGGTAGTTAATAATGCATTGAAAGATTATATTGATACAGAAGTACAGACTGTTTCTGTGCCGGCAAAGAGTCTTTCTGCTTCACAACTTACAGTTACAGAATCAGGCAGCAGATTGTTTGGAATACTTATTTCAATTGTGGCACCTGTATTAATACTTGCAGCAGGGATTATTGTTTGGGTTAGAAGGAGAAGAAAATAATGAAAAAGCAGTTAATTCAGTTTGGAGTAGTTATTGTGATTCTGGTCTTGTGTATTGGAGGATATTTTGGAATTTCAAAATATTTTTCTGATAAAGAAGAGGATGAAAAAGCGGATACAGTAGTTGCTTTTGAATTAGAAGACTATAAAAATGCAACAGCGGTCTCCTATCTTAATTCAGGAGAGCAGATAAGTCTATCAAAAAAGAATGGAACGTGGGCATACTCAGAGGATGCCTCTGTAAATCTGAGCAGCAGTGTTATTGAAGGAGAGATGCTGGCTCAGCTTGCCAGTGTGGAAGCAGTTCAGAAAATTGATAAACCGGAGGATATTACCCAGTATGGCTTTGAAACCAATGAAAAGGGAAGCATGGAACCGGCAACGAATACAATTGTAGTTGTTGATCGTGACGGTAATACTCATACTCTTTATATTGGAAATCAGAATCCATATGATTCCTCTCAGTACTATATGATGGTGGAAGGTGATGACAATGTATATGTGACAGACAGCATATTG
>JAUUNJ010000196.1 GCA_030844625.1 Roseburia sp.
TTGATTTAACTATTACTTTATCTTTCTTAATCACTTTTTTAACATCTGCTTTCTTGTTCTTCTTGGCATCTTTCTTTGACTTGTAGATAGCTACCTGATAGCCTTTTGCATCATTAATTTTCTTAATTGAAAGTTTCACTTTCTTTGAGGCTTTCTTCTTCGCTGTAACCTTGACAATCTTAGCCTTTGCCGGTGCATTCTTCTTTATTGTGGATTGTTCTGGTGCCCGGGTTGTTGTTTCTGGTGTGATTTCTGTACGTGATGTGCTCTCTTCCGGTGTAGTACTCTCCTCCTCTTTATTAGAATTAGTAATAAATCTGATACGTCCCTGACCGTTTATATCTGCATAATCATCTGATATTTTTCCACCCATGGATTCAATATAAGAAACGACCAAATCATCATCTATTGGTCCCTCATCCGGTCCAACGATAGCTTTACTTCCCAAAAACATTGTCATTCCATCATATATCTCTGAATAATAACAATCGTCTATAGCAAGCGTATATTTTTTGTCAAGCTGCAAAGGTTTTCCCGCAACCTTAACATTTTGAACTCTATATTCTCCCTCTACAGATACAAACATTCCATACTCGTCAACTTTCACTGAGGATTTGATATCTGTATTAATATCGTATGTCATACCAGAGGTCTGGATAAATCCTCCACACTCTTCTGGCCATAAACTCGCTCCCATTTCCAGACAGTCAATCAATTGTTGTCCTGTAACCTCTATTTTTACTATTACATCACTCCATGGAAGAACATTTAATACATCAAGATATGTGATATCCCCACTCTGAATGTCGGCACGTATATTTCCTCCATTGGATAATGCCACATCAGCATCCATTCCAATCCTAAAAGCATCTGTAATAAAATCCCCCATATTTGTTTCCTGGGAACGTATTAAGCGCTTTCCATTCTCAGGATTATATATATATAATCCAAAATCACTTGTTCCGACTTTTTTAATCAGATATTGATACTTGCCTTGTATTTCTTGTACATAACTGTCAATTGCCTTATAACTCGATAATTCTTTTTCTTCATCCGTAATCGTGTTAATCAAATCAGTCTCTGCTGAAAATGTTCCGTCTTCATTTACAGTAATTCTTAACGCTCCAATATTTTCAAGTTTTGTTCCTGTAGAAGATAGTATTACGTCATCACCATTTTTGTCCTTTAATACATCACCTTTTAAAACACTATGAGCATGTCCATCCAGAAAAACATTGAGGCCTGTTGTATTTCCAATAATCTCTCGTGATGACCATCCCTCAGTAATTCCTTCATCACCCAAATGACCGATACCTACTATATAGTCCGCTCCTTCTGATTTTGCTTCATTGATTGCCTGCTGAACTGCTCCATAAAATTTTTCAATATTATCTCCATAAAAACTATATATATAGTTTCCATCGTCCTGAAACATGTCTGCAGAACCTTTTGTTATATTTTCCGGTGTCAGTACTCCTACATAACCCACTTTAACTGTTTTATCACCTACAATATATTCCTTTATTGCATAAGGTTCCGTTATATCTGTATTTGTTTTTAAATCAATATAATTCACACCCAGGTAAGCAGCCTTTGAATTTTCCATAAATGTAAATGTCCGCTCAACACCATAATCAAATTCATGGTTACCGAAAACCTGATAATCATATCCTACCTGATTCATAATATCAAGTACGTCAAGTCCTTCTGACTGTGAAGCAACCACACTTCCCTGAAGTGCATCTCCCAAATCAACCAGCGTAACATCTGCTGCGCTCTTTTCTGCCTGTTCTTTAATTGCTGCTAACCCGGCAAACCCAAGACTTGTACTAGAGCCTGAGTACTGACTATTGTTACTAATGCCTCCGTGAACATCATTTGTATACAATACTACAATCTGATTTTTATTTAAGTTCAAATCAGATATTGTGGTTTCATTTGCATACACATAATTTACATTAATCAGACTAACTGCCATCATAACTGCCATTATGACAGAAAAAATTTTTTTTCTTGCTTTTTTCATAAATATTCTCCTTTGTACCTTGTAATCAATAACGATCGTTTTTTTGGTTCTTGATATATACCAATTTGTTATTTTATTATACCACAATATTTCTTCTTTTCAACACTTATACATATATAAATAAATTTTTAGCATATATTGGTTTCTTAAACGATTCAATGTACCACATTGATGTTATTGAACCTTTGCTTTTCAAATATATTTTATTATTTAATGTCTTCTTTAAATGTGTATACTGTTATTTCATCTTGTAGTTTTCATTACTACGTGATAAGATATAAGTCAATAAAAAGGAATTAAATAAAATTTTTATTATTATGTTACGAGCCCATTGAATGTTAAGTACCCGCTTATGGCTCACCGGGAGGGAAAAATGAACTCAGAAGAATTAGTAAAAAATGTTTTGAAAGATGTGGAAGCTTTTAGCATTAATGACGTGCCTAACATTGAACTTTATATGGATCAGGTTACAACTTATCTTAATAATAAATTCAGTGCTTCCAAGAGATATGAAGATGACAAATTATTAACCAAAACAATGATTAATAATTATGCCAAAAGCAGGCTTTTACCACCGCCGGAAAAGAAAAAATATTCGAAAGATCATATTATTGTTCTTGCGTTAATTTTCTTTTTTAAAAATGTAATTTCCATTAATGATGTGACAACAGTGCTGAAACCGTTACTGGATAAATATTTTCACAATGAAGAAACGCCACTGGAAGACATTGTCAATGTGTTTTTAAATTACGTTCAAAACAGTGATATGACCAATCCTATTATTGATGAATTTCATGATTCCATTAAAATTTTTGAAAATGTAGAATCTGATGATAAAGAATATTTACAGACTTTAGGCTTAATATCCATGTTAAGTTATGATATGTTTGTCAGAAAAATGCTTATCGAGAAGCTTATTGATTCCTTACCTGAAAATGAAGAATCGAAGACACCGAAGGAAAATAAAAAAGACCATAACAAAAAGGAAACTGATTAATCAGTTTCCTTTTTGTTTATTCTTTCAAGTACCATATCATATCCATCATTACCATAGTTCAATGAACGGTTCACCCGGCTGATCGTAGCCGTTGATGCACCTGTGACCGTGGAAATGTCAAGATAAGTCTTTCCTTCTCTCAACATTTTTGCAACTTCATATCTCTGGGAGATGGATAATAATTCATTAACCGTACATACATCTTCAAAAAATGTATAACATTCTTCCTTATCCCTTAGTGTTAAAATAGCATCAAATAAATGATCAACTTCCGTGGTTCTGATTTTTTTACTCATTTCAATGCCTCCTGAAGAAATAATACTAATCACTTTCACATTTTAACACTCTAAATCCTGAAAGTCCAGCGGAACTTAAAAAGACATTCACTTCTACAGTAATTATTTGGTCTTAACCTTTTTTACTTTACTAAACTTACCATACACTCTTTTTCCCTGGCTGTCTAATACATATGCCCGAACCCTGATATAATATTTTTTGTTTGATTTAAGTTTTTTGATTGTATACTTCAAACGTTTCGTAATTTTTTTCTTACTTTTCTTAAACTTTTTATTTGTAGAATATTTAATTTGATATCCCTTGGCCCTTTTCACTTTCTTAATCTTGATTTTTAAAGATTTTTTCTTTCTGACTACCTTTTTAATCTTGGCCTTTCCGGGTTTCTTTACAGTACTATTTTCCGTATTTACAGTTGTAGTTGTAACATTTTTCGTTGTTGCAGTGGCCTTTTCTATCACTGTAACTATTTTCTTCTCAGTAACAAAACTTACATCTGAAATAGCAAAATTCAGTGACGTATTCGGGTCAAGATTTTCACCTGCCTCATCGTTTTTGCCAAGGCCAAAAAACAAATTAAGATTTGCTGTATAGTCATCCGGAATTTTTATTTCTTTTTCAAACTGATAAGGAACACCTGCCTGCACGGTTATGTCTTCCTGATAAATAATGTGATTATCATCATCTCCTACCACTTTCACACGAACATTCTTTGTTACATCCGATGTGAGTGTACATTTATATGTATATGTGTTTCCTGCAATGTATTCCAATTGTTTCAGATAGGCCTGAATGCCCCACAACTTATTTCCTATAGAATCAATTTTCATGGAAATTCCATTGTTTGCCGTGCTCAAAACTGTTGCCTTAGGAACAGGTGTACCAGTCCATGCACCGGCTGAATCATCATAATATCCGAATGTTCCCTGATGACTGGCAACGGCATCCACTGTTTCATAACTGATTTTGGTTTCTGTTTCTACCTGTGTCTGTTTTGTTGTTGAATCCTGCACTGCATTATTATCTTCTTTTAATTGATAGACTCTGAGATAATCCACATACATTGTTGCTGTTTGATAGGTCGCTTCATTTGCTGTTATATAATTTGTAAATCCTGTTCCTGTACCACCAATGGCAAGATTAAACAGGAAAAAGTGTTCTTTCTGGAAACAATATGCATTATTATCTGTAATATCCTGACTCAAAAATGTAACACCATCTAACTGCCATTCCATATGATTTTCATCCCAAATCAGACCATAGGTATGCCACCCATTGATTCCATTATTCGTATTATCTGTAAAATACCCAAATGCATTTTGTGCTCCTTCAAATCCACTTCCATATGATCCGTGTGAATAACTGCCATTGAGACCATTGGTATTCCAGTGAAGGCATCCTCCCACATAATTATTGGAATTAGCATGCTCCATAATGTCAATTTCTCCACAATACGGCCAGCCTACACCCTGACTCATATTTTCACCCATCATCCAGTATGCAGGCCATACCCCATCCTGATTTCCATTTTCCACTTTAATTCTGGCTTCCATTTTTCCATATTTAAAATATTTTTTCCCTTTGGAGATAATTCGTCCCGATGTATATTTTTGCCCACCATAATTTTCTCTGAGAGCATGTATCTGAAGAAATCCATCTGCAACTTCCACATTCTTTGTCCTGTTTGTATAATATTCCACTTCTCCATTGCCCCAGCCCCAGTCACCATTACCGATTTCATAGGACCATGTATTGGTATCCAAAGCTGTTCCGTTAAACTCATCAGCCCACACAAGCTGATAACTCTGGGCAGCCTGGACCTCTTTTGTGTTTTTGGCAGTATATGAAATACCTCCCAATGCCATGAGCATTGATAAACCTAATGCCATGATTTGCTTAATTTGCTTATTCATAAGAACCTCCTCTTAGTATTTTTTCGTTCGTTCTTCCTATGTATATTATAAAACCAGATAAAACAATTTTTTTCAATATATTTATCTGATTTTTATTATTCTCTTATTCAAAAGAATATTTTACTCCCATTTGTTTTCTGATTTCATCCATAATTTTCATCATTTTCAAAGTCTGTTTATGAGTCATATCACTGCACTGAACTTTTCCACTATTTATTGCTTTGATGCATGCCCTAACTTCATATTCATAACCCGTGATCTGTAATTCTTTATCAAACCGTTTTATCAGATTCCAATTACAATCAAAAACTTTTA
>JAUUNJ010000197.1 GCA_030844625.1 Roseburia sp.
ATCCCCGATAAAGATCACCTTATGATCATCAGCCCTGATGAGGGAGCGATGCACCGCGCCGTTTATTTTTCCAATATTCTCGGTGTCGATATGGGAATGTTTTATAAACGCCGTGACTATTCTACAATCATCAATGGTAAGAATCCGATTGTGGCTCATGAATTTCTCGGCGATGACGTTGCCGGAAAAGATGTTATCATCGTAGATGATATGATCGCTTCCGGAGGAAGTATGCTTGATGTCGCAAAACAGTTAAAAGAAAGAAAAGCAGGCCGTGTATTTGTATGTACAACTTTTGGTTTATTCACCGAAGGATTTGAAAAATTTGACGAATACTATGAAAAGGGATATATCAATAAAGTTATTACGACAAACCTTACATATCTGCCTGCAGAATTATACAAAAAACCATATTTCGTAAAAGCAGATATGAGTAAGTTTCTCGCTTTGATCATTGATTCTCTTAATCACGATATTACAATCGGTGCTGTAATGAATCCGACAGACAAAATTCATGCTCTGCTTGAAAAATATGCCCGCGGCGAACAGATTTGATCGTGCATACAGTATAAAATATATTGTAACTAATTGATTTTAAAAGACCGGCGCTTGAATGTTTGTTTGCTATACAATGAAACTTAGAGCTATAAAAACGGTACAGTCAAAAGATTCTTTTATCTTGAGACTGTACCGTTTTTATAGTTTCCAAATGTATCCCTCACCGCTTTGCAAACTTAATACAGTTTAGCACCGATCAATCTCGGACGGTATCCTTTTTTCTCTAATGCTTTTAGTATCTCCTGCTTGTGTTCTGTTCCAAATGCCTCCATCGTAATACGAAGCTCTACTGCCGCATTTCTGTTTGTACTTACAAATTGGTTATGCTCCAGCTTAATTACATTTCCCTGAGCTTCTGCGATTGTCTGCGCCACCTGGACAAGTTCACCCGGTTTGTCAGGAAGAAGTACAGATACAGAAAAAATCCTGTCGCGTTGGATCAATCCATGCTGTACAATAGATGACATCGTAATTACGTCCATATTACCGCCGCTTAATACACAGACTACCTTTTTCCCTTTGCAGTCAAGCTGCTTCAATGCCGCTACTGACAAAAGACCTGAATTTCCAACGACCATCAAAGTAATCGCCTACATTTGGCAATTGATATCTTAAAGCTATAAATCCGAATAAAAACGAATCTGGATCATTTGTAGAATAGTTTCCGTCCGTTTCTCCTGAAATATAATATATGGTTGGGTACATCTTTTCTAAAAAGGTTCTGTATCCATCATTCTTATCACATTCAGAAAAAAGGTTCTCCAAAAATGGTAACAGAATAAATAGTTCTATCTGCGTTGGGTTCATATCGTACAGCATCCTAAAGGTCAAATCTCCATTGTGCTGCCCTCTCTCTTCTAACTTCATACCTATTCCATATAGCTGGTCATCAAAGGCATTTTCATTAAAAAATCTAGCACAGAAATACTCTTGAAAAGATCTATGAGTAAATTCCCATTTCAGATTTTCCGGGTAAATCAAACAGATGTTATGCTGTAAGTCATACATGAAATCATCTGGAGTAATCCTTTCCTCTTCTGAAGTACATAATTTCTTCTTTGCAGCATTAAAATAATAATCAAACTCTGTTTTTGTAAAATTCGATTTTTTCTCCATATATGAGTAAGCACAGAACCTAGCCATATATTCTGCCAGTCGGTTTGTAGAAAAGCCAGTTGAAAACTCTCGATTTACTGCACCACCCATTTTGTTTGCATCATGCTTTTGAGCCAAAGCAACGAATGCTTCTTCGTAAAATAAATGAACCTTTTGGGAATCACTATTTATTCTTCCAAATGCTGCAAATGTTGTAAGCATTATTGTAAGCAACAAAGGATTTTCTGCAAAACTTCTATGGGTTCTGTAATATTCATTCTCTAACTTTTCAAGGAATCTCTCTTTTACATCCGCTCTGCTGAAATCTAATCTCTTAATCATATCGACAGCCTGTTGCTGTGTCAGTGGTTGCAATAAGTATTCCTCAAATCTTCCACCTAAGCTCCTGAAATTACCGTTCGGTCTCGAAGAGATAATAATAATATTGCTCTTATATAATTTGACAAATTTGCTAATCTCTCTTTCGAATATCGCACGATACACCGTTTGGATTTCATCCATTCCATCTAATAAAAGAATAAACTTGCCCTGCTTAAGTATTTCATCAAATGTATCTTCATCAATACCACCTTCAGACAAAGCCTCAAATTCTTCATAAAGATAATCCTTTATTTTAGTGGTTGTAGTTCCGAAATCCTTCAGTCTTACCAGCAAAGGAAGTAGTCCTGTTGTTTCATAATCCTTTACCCCTTGAAGAAGAAAATAGTGCATCATCATAGATTTACCAAGACCACCTGTCCCCGATATGATGACTTGCTTTGTCCTATCTGCAACGGATACTGCACTTGTATTATCTACTCTTGAATAAGAATAACTGGAATAAGTTCCTACTTTCCTTGACAAATTATTACGAACATAAAATTTATCAAATTCTGTACGCTGCTCGTAATAGAATGTCTGAACCATATGGTTATTTTCATATATGTTATCCAGATATATCTGTATCTCATCTTCTTCCTCTGAAAGAATATTCTCTTTAATAGTAAGAAGTACAAGTGGCGGTTTTGTTCCTATCTCTGGGCATATATCTGGATTGAACGCATCATCATCTTCATCATCCAAATATGCACTTTCCAATAAAGTTCCCGGAGTTTCATACCATTGAATTTTATAATTCACAACATCTTTTTTTCCTATGTCGGACACAAATTCATATCCCTGGTCTTTAGTTTCCTTTGCGAACCACGAATCATATACTTCTTTTTCTATCTTATTATGCTTGCATTCTGTGATTATGTAATACCAGACACTTGCAAGAAACCAATCAACATATATAGAATCATTAATCTTTAAAGTGCTTGTCTCCCTTTGAAAACTTGCACCCATATACCATAAATTCTCATCTGAAATCAATGGATCTGCGTCCATCAAATCAACTAAAGCATTTATAAGCCAATTCAATTCTGTTTCTTTTAAGTATGTTTTTATAAACTGCTGCATTCGCAAAGCAAAGCCAACATTTAATTTATTCTTCCTTATCCCCTCTACAGCATTTTCATTTGCTAACGGTATAGACCTTGCAGCTTCTTTACCACATTGTTTGTACTGATTTGTAAATGTATGAAAAGAACCTTCCTTCTCAACAACAAAGTCTGGAAAACTTATTTTTAAGAGTGCTGCAAAAACGTCATCATCAGAATTCGAATATGATATACCTTTTTCTTTTTCATGTGCCGTTGCGACTTCATTTTTTGCTTTCATCAACAAGGTCAAAAATGTCCCCGGACACAGATGGATATTCTTGTTAAAAGCAGCCATAAATCACCCTCCTCTAAAAATTAATGACGATTAACGAGAATTAATTAATTTTAACAATTTGACCCTATTGAGTAATTCTAAATTACCTATATTGTGAGAATCAGTTAAGGGGACATCCCCTCAACAGCATCGATGCAAAACTGACAAATCACGATAAAGGAGCAAAAAGATGACAATTAATGATATTAAACGTAACGCCATTGTATTTGTAAAAAATCCATTCCCACACGATGAGGACAGCCACATCATGCAGGGTGACCACTATGCCGTCGTATGCCAGAACGACCTCGGCAACACTTATTCAGACAGTGTCATTGTCTGCTATGTGACTTCCAAGGTAAAGCGCCTGGATATCCGCACTAACATTTGTCTCCAGTTTTACAAGGGTCTGGACAACAAACCAGCTATGGTTAAGTGTTCACAGATCATGACTGTTGACAAAGATGACATCATCGATGTGGTCGACTATCTTCGTCCAGAAGACGAAATTCGTTTCAATGATGCCCTTAAGGTATCTCTTTCACTCGTAGGCTAATACCTGCGATACAGTAAACATCTAACAAATTGAATCACTGCTTACTTTTATATTAACGCACGCGAAGTAAGGGGGGATGCACATATACCGAACCATGAAAGTGCTATGTGGCACTACAGTAAAACTCGGTATTTTGCATTAGACCTCTTTTCTTCGTGTGCTTTTTTATCGGTCTAAATAGCTGCGCGTCCCTTTGGGTGATTCTCCAACAAAAAGTAAAGGAGAGTCAAAAATGACAAAGAAAGAACGCTTCCAGCATTATATTGAAAATCCAACCACAGGCAAAAAACAATGGTTCTTCCCTATGGAAATCGAAATCGATAAAGATGACCCTTACCGCAAGGATTATCTCTCAATTATCAGTACAAACACCGAAACCCATGAAAAATATGAAATAGGTACTTCCAAGGTAGGTTTCCGTGAATTCATGGCCGTTATGATTCCTGTTGAATCAAAGGAAAAGCATGATAACCTTATCAAGGATGAACTTGATAGACAGGATGAAATGAAGTTAGACGGTCGTTGCTTCATTTCCGCTAAAATAGGAGGGCTAAAACGATGCCCTCGCCAAATTACAAATCCAAAATATAAAGAAGGCAGCAACGAATCCAAGACCATAATGGTTAAGTGTGAAGAATGTCCATTCAGAGATAAAAAGCATGAACATACAGTTGTTCCATTCTCAACACTACAAAGCACCGATGATGATGGCGAGTTATTGGATTTCGACCCTGCAACCCCTATAGGATACAACTCTACCGAGCAATTTGATAAACTCGTGGTTAATTTCCTTGAATATGTAAAGGCTAATAAGCCAAAGCTCGTAGACCTTGCAGAACTTCTCTGCCAAGAATATGTACAGACAGAAGCTGCCGGAATACTCGGTAAATCAACTAGCACCATCGGAAGTCAAACCGATAAGATTAAAGAACTCTTACTTGAATTCCTCGGAATGTAGTTCATTACCACCAAGGTTGTAATGCCTTGGTGGTAATCTATAAATCGACTACTAGCATTTTGATAATAATCCTTTGAATCTTTTATCAAGCTAAAACCTTTTTAAATTCAGCGAGAAAATCTTTCCATTGTAATATCAGCATTAAATCAACAGTTCTAATATTTAACGGTCTTGTTCTTCCGCTCAAATCAATAAAACTATAATCATCAACTATACTTTCTTTAGAAACATGAGGATACAATAGAATGATTCTTTCGACATTTTTTATACTCGAAGAATATGCATTCATTTGGTATGTATCTGCTTCTTTTGCAAAATTCTTTGGAATTTTCCACTTGGTATCAATTATATCTAGCATCCCTGATGATTTCTTTATTGTAATGTCCGGCCGCAGTCCTACATATTTTTTAGCGTCTGAATCTCTTTCTAATAAATAATTTCCACGCATTTGATAAATTGCATTATTGCCAAATATCATTTTAGTAACACGGTATATGAACAACTCATACAAATCATTCATATTAAAAAGCATCATACTAATTGATGTATTTCCAGCACTTAATGTACTAAAAATATTATTCAAGAATAAGAGTCCATACC
>JAUUNJ010000198.1 GCA_030844625.1 Roseburia sp.
AACAACTGGAAATATATCCCTCTTCTGCTTGGAGGATTCCTCTTTTACAAAATAGCTTCTGCTATTATTAATGCATACTATCATATCACATTAACCGAATATCAGGGAATCGGACAGATTCATCTTCTTTCCTTATGGGAATACCGGCAGGCTTTTACTAAAGTTTATAATGAGTTATCTCACCTGTTTTCTTTCAATGAAGCTCTCAACGTATATTGGTATGGATATGCCAACCGCATTGTATTTGCTCTGCTCCTACTCTGCACTGTCTATCTGATTTTGAAAAATAAATTGTATAGGCAGCCACTTGCTTGCCTTACCGGAATACTCTGTATCATCTGCCTGCCTCTTACTGTATGTTTTTTATTTTTTGTATCATCCGACGTCTGGTATCACACACTGATGGAGATGGGAGCCTGCTTTATTTACCTGCTATTGCTCTGTTATCTGGAACATGGCTGTGAAAAAACATATTTTGAAAAAATCATAAAATCTATCGGAATTGTTGTACTTTGTTATCTTTCCTTCTACAACATCCGAAATGCCAATATCTGCTATAATGAGATGAACCTGAGCTACGAAAAAAGCTATAGCATTGCCAGCAATGTATTAGACCGCATAGAAGATCTGGACGAGTTTCCTGAGATATCCAAGGTTGCCATCATTGGAACCTACCACACCTATTCTTCTAATATTGGCGGAACTGTACCTTATATTATTGGTGTAGATCAGGATAACTTCTTAAATCTTGATTTTCACTATTTTGCTATGTGGAATTACTGTTTTGGTATTCAGCTTGACCAAGCCAGCAGTGAAGAGATTGCTGCCATCAAACAGACCGAAGAGTACCAGAAGCTTGATTCCTATCCATCAAAAAACTGTATTGCAGTAATTCATGACATTATTGTGATAAAGCTGCCAGAAGAATAGAAAAAAGTGCTGCAACTTTGAAAAATTCAGAGCTGCAGCACTTTTTCTATTCTTCTTTCTCTTGTTTTGGTAAACATTTATCCATGTTCAGACTCACTTATTTTTTTCCGTTTCTTCGTCATTGCTTTTCTGAATAATATAATGCGGTCTTTTCTTCACTTCCATATAGGTCTTAGACAGATATTGTCCCATGATTCCCATACAGAACAATTGAATTCCACCAACAAACGTAATGATACATACCAGGGATGGCCATCCACTGACCGGATCTCCAAAAATAAGCTTTCGAACAATGATAAATATGATTGCAACAAAAGAAATAAACGTCATCAAAATTCCAAGGTAAGAAGAAATCATCAGCGGAACATTTGAAAAATTGACAATGCCATCCAGAGAATACGCCAAAAGCTTCCAGAAACTCCACTTTGTCTCTCCTGCTGTTCTCTCTATATTCTCATATTCCAGCCATTTTGTCCGATAACCAACCCATCCAAAAATTCCTTTGGAAAAGCGATTATACTCTGATAATGCAAGAACACTGTTCACCATATCTCTCGTCATCATACGAAAATCTCTGGCTCCATCTACGATATCAGCATCGGATATCCTGCGTATCAGTTTATAAAAGCATCTGGCGCAAAAAGAACGTACCATCGGTTCCCCTTTACGACTTACACGTCTTGTTGCCACACTGTCATATTCTCCTGACTCAAGTGTACTTATCATCTCTGGAAGAAGTGCCGGTGGATCCTGCATATCTGCATCCATGATCACAACATAATCTCCTCTGGCATTATTAAGTCCTGCATAAATTGCCGCCTCTTTGCCAAAGTTTCTTGAGAATGAATAATACTTCACATGTCCATCTTTCTGTGCCAGTCCACACACTTTCTGTTCTGTATAATCATTAGATCCATCATCCACGAACAATATCTCATAATCACATTGCCCATTCGTCATCACATCCGTAACCGCAGCATATATTGTCTCTACTGTCTTCTCTTCGTTGTAACATGGAATAATTATGCTGAGCAATTTTCTGTCCATTCTTCCGCTACCTCTTTCCTGTCTCCGCCACGCTCAAAAGGATACATCCCGACATCTCTGCTGATCATGTACTCACATCCGTTCCGGCTTTGCATGTATCTGTAAGTTATGTTATAATGTACATATTAATGTGCATATGTAACAGGTACTGCATAGCAGACATTTTCGTTCAGGAGACTACACTTATGAATATATTAATAGAAAAATTAAAACAGCGCAATGCGATTTCTACAATCTTTTTATACATTCTCTATTTTCTGCTTGGAATGTATTACCCTCTTTTCAGTTTCATGCGTCAGACCGTACCGCAGTATTGGGGACAGGTTACACTTTTTTATCATATACTGCTGATATTGCTTCTGGCAAAAGTACTCCTTCAGAAAAACTCTGTTTTTGACTGGATTTTTTTGGCTGGATTGTTTTATCTCTGTTATAAAAGCTACCAGTATAATTATGATTTCTATAATATTTTCGGTACCATGATGTTCCTCTGCTGTGCCAAAAATATAGAAATAAAAAAAATTGTAAAATTAGATTTATATATCCGTATTGTACGCAGTGTCTTGTTTCTCACCTTACCTTTTATGGGCTTAATGATCAATAAAATAAATGTATGGATTGGTGGAAGAACCCGCACCTTCTTCGGATGGACTCACGCTAATATGATGGGGCTTGATTTTTTACTTTTGGCAATGGACATTATGTATCTCCGAAAAGAATGTAAGAAATGGTACGACTGTATCCTATATGCTGTTTTTATCATTTTTTTGGACAGAACAGCTAATAGCAGAACCGCTGAGGTCATTATTGCCATGTTAATTGTCATCCACTTATTGTCAATTGTCATACCAAAAAACTGGTTTCATAAAATGATGGTACTATTTACATCTGGAGCATTTCTTCTATGTGTTGGTATTCCATTTATCGGAAGTTATTTATATATCCACAAACCGGAATTATTTTTACAACATGACGGAACCATGCTCTCAAGAATTCAATTGACCACTACTTTCTATCTAAGAAATGGTGGCTTTGGTTTCTATGGATTTCCTATAGAAGATCAAGATTGCCTTGACATGATGTTCTCTTATATTGGACTTCATTGGGGAACCGCAGCTTTCATCATTATTTCAGCAGCTATTATATATGCCATTTATAAGGCATCCAGAGAACAGCATACCAGCTTCCTGATCTTGCTTTTCTTCTTCCTTGTATATGGCTGGGCAGAAGTTGCACCTATCTATCCTGTATATTCTTATCTGTCGCTCTTATTAGGCTATTACATTATGAACCGCAAGCCATTTTATTGTAAGCGTCCATATACCTGCGCTAATTTCTAAATAACACATGCATCGTCTTTGCCAGATGCATGCGTTTTACTACATTTATTTATACCATAGTCCTAATACCAAGCATCCACCTTCATATCAGATGGGTGCTGAATTGATATTTTTCAAATGGAACCATTACTGTTTCATCAAACCATTTACGTAAAAATATCTCTTTCTTTCCCCCTGAAAGCCATACGACACATCCAATATAGTTACTATCCTCATACTCCTTCAATTTAACAAGTTGATTGAGTTTTTTTGAAAATAGTCATAAGTAACCGCTTCTTTTTCAGTTGTTCCAAGTCCATCATATGGATATATGTCTATAAACACTCCCATACCATATGGTTTTTCATTCTCCATTTTTATTATATATCGGTCATCACTAATTCTCGTGATCATATATGGATATTCCTTACACTCCTCCAAATTAAATATACGCCAATCAGGATATTCTTCCCTATGTATCTTCATGTATTCTAAAAACCAATCATAATCCCTGCGCGGCATCATGATATCCACATCATCATCCCATGGAATATACCCATGATGTCAAACGGATCCTATAAATGTTCCATATATTAAAGAATATCTAAAATTCTGTTCTTCACATCTATATTTTCTAGTCACCTATTTCAATACATGAAAATGCGGTATCAACAATTCATTAATCATTGATAACCGCACTCACTAAAAACATTCCATGATAAAAGCATATTGTTTTTTACTAATATCATTTTTAAACCAACTATTCCAATTCTAATATGAATCGCTTCCGACAATTACACTTCCAAGTACTTCAACCTGGCAGCGCCGGCAAAGTTCTACAGCCTCCCTGATCTGATTTCTTTCAGATTTCATCAACTGCTCTACAAAGACTGCACTATCTGCACTCTCTAATTGTTTCAGTACTTCCGTATTATCAGAGACCAGACTATCTGTACTTGTTACATTCATTCCAAGTTCTCTTAATTTCTCCACAAGACTATCTGCCTGTTTCTTCAAATTCTGGTCACTTTCTGAACACGCAACCAAAAGATTTCGCTTGTCCTTCTGTCCTGCAAGCATTGCTACTTCATGACTGATACGTGTTAATAAAAGTTCATTATTCTCACTCTTCTTATCATGCGCAAACCAGGAATCAATCCATCGATCAATAATATTACGCTTTCCATTCTCATTGCTTCCAAGCACAGTTCCAAATACCGGAAGATTCGTAATTATCTTCACTTCATCTACATCTTTCACTGTCTGTGTCATAATGTAAACAACTGCATACCAACATACTGCAAGGAACATACCTGCAAGAAGTCCGATCAAAATATACTTCATGCTAATGTACTGTACATTAGCTGTTATTTCCGCCGTTTCATCTGTATTTTCTTTTGACGTGGTCTTATCTTCAATACCTTTTACAAGCAGATTGTAATATGTCATCTGCTTCTCCGAAAGCCCTGAAGAAATATTTTTCAATGCAGTATATGCGTCATTTACTGCATTGACCACATCTGACTTCTGCATATTGAGATTGCTATCACTGGATATATGATACTGCTCCGAAATAGCATTTACTGTATAATTTCCAAATATCTGCTGTAATTGCTCTGTATATTCCAGCACCCGTTTCTTCACAATTTCTGCAACCTGCTCACACTGTTCCTCGCTGCCCGCATAAATCTGAATGCTCAGAATGCCAGAGTTTTTGTCTTTCTGAAGCTTTATAATATCATTATTCTGTCCATTCTCCGTATCTGTGACTGATATCAATTCCCTGACTGACGTATTTGCATATTCTTCTCCAAATACCTGTATGATTGCTGTACAAGTATCTTCATCTAATAATGCATTCTCATACATCGTAAAGATATTAGAAAGTTCTTCATCTGCCTGGTCTTTCTTAAACTGATAGTTCAGCATCACCGTCGGAATCTCATTTGGATTCAGCTGCATCAGCACTGACTTTTCAAGATATTCTTTGCTTTCCTGATATAATTGCGAATTATACTCATACATGGAATATACATGTTCTACCTGTTCCAGCTCATCCGCTGTCAATTCCTCTTTTGCATTTTCAATCTGCTTTTCTATATCCACTTCTTCAGTTGTACTTACAGCTGCCGCTTCTGACATACTTTTCTTTACTGAATATAGGTTTGCAGCAACTGCCACAATCAGCATCACAAC
>JAUUNJ010000199.1 GCA_030844625.1 Roseburia sp.
GTTATCTGCTCAGGGCAGATACCATCTTTTTTTGTACAGACAATGCGACGGAGGGCACATTTTGTGCCTGCACAAGGAATGGGGACTTTTGCGAATGTATATCAGCGAATGCAGAGCATGAGCTGATATACATGATTGTCGAAACCGGGCAGAGTTAGCCTGTCCGGTTATAAAAATTTAGGAGGATTAAAATGAAGATAAACAAATTGAAAAGCAGAATTATTAAAACATCAGTTTTTATCAGTGCGTTTATGACAGTACAGATAATTAATGTAAGAAAAAATGTGGTGATGGCAAAGTATTCCAATGCAGATATTTCAGAGGTAACAGATGGTATGGATATTTTTAAAGACCTTACACTTGCATTTGTGGGTGGTATTGGTGTTATTTTTCTAGCATTAGGGGTACTTGATTTTGCAACTGCACTTTCTGCACATGATACATCACAGCAGATGCAGGGAATAAAAAAAGCAACTGCAGGAATTATTATTATTGCAGTACCAGTAATTATTAAGTTATTTACATAATGGAGGGAGTGGATGATACAGCAACAATATATTACAGCTAGCATTTTAGATGAAATTGGGGATTTCTTACAGGGAGAACCTATATTTAAGATGGCTTGTGATTTGTTTAATTCAGTAATAGGACTTATATACAGCCTTTTAGGAGTCAATCCTACCGCAGGATCTTATGAAAAAGCTTGGGAGATTGTGCAGAACCTTTATACTGTTTTTTCAGCTGTTGGAGCTCCATTAATCGTTATTTTCTTTATCTATGGATACTGCAGGGATGCAGTAGATATTAAAGCAGAACTTCAACTGGAAGCAACAATTAAGATGTTTATACGGATGATTATTGCAGAGGTACTAATGGAAGGACTTATTAAGTTGATTCCACGTCTGTTCGGCTGGGCTATGAAACTATTGGGTGTCACAGAAGAAAGTACATTTTCACTAGATTCCAAAGCAATATCACAGTCTTTGGCAGATTCACAGGTGGTACTAGTCGGTTTTATTATGGCTCTTATTTTTCTGCTTGTTGTCATTGCTGCAAGTGTTATTATGATCTGGACTTGTTTAGGAAGATTTTTAAATATATATATAATTACCCCATTTGGATCAATTGCATTATCAACGATAGCTGCCGGAGGACAGGTGGCACAGACAGGATATGCATATATTAAAAGCATGTTGTTATATATCTTTGAAATAGTACCAATGGGAATCGTTTTGGCAATTACTCCAGCATTTTTACAAGGTTTTTCAATTATTGATAGTGGTTCAGGGGGATTTCTTGTTCTGGTTGAGGCAATCGTAAAAATCTTAGTAATAGCCTCAGGACTAAAAGGTGCTGAAACAGTAATAAAAAAAGCTTTTAATTTATAGGAGGATGTTAGGTGAATAAACCAATTAATGAGGACTTTGACAAATATAAAGATGATTTTTGGAAAGGGCTCTCCATAAGAGAAACTTTTTGGGGAGGAGCTGCTGTTGCTGTTGGAGCGTCTCTTATGCTGTTTTTTATTTTATATCTGAAATGGAATACCTATGTATCTACAGGGGTCATGATGCCTTTGGTGATAATTATCGGTTTTAATGGCTTTTTTAATAAAAACGGAATGACATTACGAGTATATTTAAATAGAAAGATAAAAATTATATTTGGAAAGGCATTAGTAATCAGAGGAGAGGACATAAGAAAATATAAGGTAAAGGAGTTAGAGCGAAAAATCTTATCTGAAAGACAGCAGAAAAAACAAGGAGGGAAAAATGGCACAGACAAAATTCAAGCAATATAAAAGGCTTACGGAAAAGATTTATAAGGTACCAAATTCCATTACTGATACAATACCTATAAATCGTATTTCTGAAAAAGGAATATTTGAACTGGAAACAGGAAGTTCTGTCGTAAAACTTTATGACAGGGCTTATCTTTTTGAAGATATTAATTACCATACAAGAGACGATGAAGAAAAGGAAGAAATAGACGAGAAATTCAAACAGTTACTTAACTCGTTAAATGTATCATTTAAAATTATTATATCTAATGAGCCCCAAAGTGTGGAAGAAGTGAATAATTCTATTTTTGAAAAGGCAGTAAACAATAGTGAGGAGTCGCTTGCAAAAGAATTTAACAAATATTATCTGCAAAAAACGGGAGAAAGTAAGAAAGGTATTAATCAGGTCAGGTATTTTATTATTTCATGTTTAAAAGCAGATTTTGATGGAGCAAATGCGTATTTTGAAACAATAGAGAACCAGTTGGCAATCAGTTTTGGAAAATTAGGAAGCGGACTGCTTCCGATGAACGCAACGCAGAGACTTCGAGTGCTGCATAACTTTTATCGTATGGGAAAAGAGAAACAGTTCCGGTTTTCATGGGATGAAGCCTTATCACAGCGCAGGGACTGGAGAAGGGATATTATTAATACGTCAATGAAAGAACACGAAACATATCTTGATTTTGATTATGGAAAAAGATATGCGAGTGTTCTTTTTATTAGAAATTATCCGTCCAGCCTTTCAGATAATTTTGTACATGAATTAATGTCATTGTCGTTTCCACTGATGTTCACAGAGGATATTGAACCAGTGGATACAGATTATGCACAAAAGATTCTTATGCAAAAATATATGTCTGCACAACGTAGTATTGATAAACAGCAGGAACGAAAGAATAAAAACGGAAACTTCTCTACGGATGTATCTTATGATAAGCGAAAAGAAGTAGAAGAATTAGAAGATGCAATGGATGGACTGCGTTCGTTTGATGAAAAAATGTTTTATGTAGATAATCTGATTGTAGTAAGAGCTACATCAAAAAAGGAGTTGGAGAACTATGTAGAACAGGTAAAGACTATTGGAGATACTTATACATTGGACATTGAGGAACATGTTTTACAACAACAGGATGCATTTAATACAGCACT
Source organism: Roseburia sp. (assembly GCA_030844625.1). Classification (GTDB taxonomy): domain Bacteria; phylum Bacillota; class Clostridia; order Lachnospirales; family Lachnospiraceae; genus Eubacterium_G. The sequence continues at coordinate 2,933 of JAUUNJ010000199.1, forward strand.
TCCAATAGCTGCGCGATTTGTAGATACAATGCGGCCGATGTTTACAACAGCACTTTCGGGTTTTGTTCCATTTAATGTACAGGAAATCAATGATAAAGATGGTTTCTTTTATGGAATTAACCAAGTATCAAAAAATGCAATTATAGGAAATAGAAAATTATTGAAAAATGGAAATGGTTTTATTTTTGGAAAATCAGGTTCAGGTAAAACACAGGATGGGGAATCGGAGATAGGTCAGGTTCTTACCTATACAAATGATGACATTATTATCATTGATCCGAAAGGGGACTATAAGACTATTACAGAGGAATGGAACGGTAATTATTATAGATTTACACAAAAAATGGATGAAAACCAGATTTATAAAAATCCGCTCCATGTTCCAGAGCATGTTGATAATGAAATGGAATTTATCTCTGAAAAAGCAGAGTTTCTTTATGCGCTTTGTGAGCAAGCTATTAAGCCGGATATTTTAACCAATAAACATATTAATGTTATTGACAAAGCGACAAAAGAAATGTATGAAGAGTTTTTCAGGACTAGAAGAGAAGGAAAGAATACGGAAAGTCCAACATTAGTGACATTAAGAAATAAATTTCTTCAATTTTATAATGAAAATGATGATAAATATGCGAAAGATATGGCTGAGCAGATGGAAGTATTTACGACTGGTACATTAAATATTTTTGCACATCAGGAAACAGCCACAGAATCAAACCGGTTGGAAGTATATGGATTATCTGATTTAGGCAAGAAAATGAAAAAACTTGCAATGCTTGTAGCAATTGAAGCAGTCAAAAGTAAGATTAAATACAACAAGAAAAATAAAAAGGCTACTTGGGTATATGTTGATGAGGTTCATGAACTTTGGAAAGATGAATATGCCATAGCTGCATTAGAGGAACTTTGGAGAGTAGTTCGCAGTCAAGGTGGTTTATGTACAGGGCTTACACAGTTTATTATGGATGGCTTAGGAAATGATTCTACAGCATCCATGATAGGAAATTCAGAATTTACTTTACTTTTGGAACAGGGAACTATTGATAAAGAAAATTTGTTTGATGTTTTTGATGTTTCGGCAACACAGCTTAAATATGTAAATGGAGTAGAATCTGGAACAGGATTAATACGTTTTGGGAAAAAGGTAATACCATTTGATAATGTCATGGACAAAGAGAGCGAGTTGTACCGGCTGTTTAATACTTCTTTCCATGAAGAGAAAGCTGGTGAGTGATTTGACTATAGATATAGATAAGCGAAAACTCACAAAAAGAGAGGCAATTATATATGATTATATACAGCCCTGTCATCGGAAACAGTTCGTAAAGTTGTCACCATATAAGAGAAAACATCTGGTAGATGGTGTGATTCGAAAACTGGAAAAAAGAAATTATGATGTTTCTGAATTTAAAGAAAATTCGAATAAATACCAAAAGACTGTACGTAGCAGATACATATCTAAGGCAGTAAGAAAAACACTGACAAAAACTTCAACAAAAACAGTCAAATTATCTGGAAAAACAGCAGTAAAGACAGCGTTTATAATTCGAAAAAAGGTAAAGGATCATAAACAGAAAGAAGTAATGCTGGATGAACATGGTAATTTGACACGTAGAAGAACTGACAAGGAGAAAGAAGTCACTGCAAGAGAGAGCAGACCCACAGAGAAAGAAAAGAAGAAAACAAAACAAAAGAGTGGAAGTAAGGTAAAAAATACTGTCGGGCGTCAGGTTGATAAAGCACTAGCTGCTATGGTAAATGATGATAGAAAAAAATCCCGCTCCATAGATCAGATTCAAAAAGAATGGAGGGACAAATCAACAAAATACGCAGCAAGGAAAGCAGGAAAAGTATTATATAAGGCTGGTTTTGCAATTGGAAAATTGATTGCACATTTAGTAGCAGCATTTGTGAGTGCGTTGGTATCTATTCTATTGCCATTTCTTCCGTTTATTGTGTTGTTAGTAATTTTGATTTCACTGTTTACATTTCTGTTTGGTTCTGTAGCACTGGATGAAGAACGACAACAGGAAGCAATAGGGAGTTATGCAGTCAGTGAATCTGTGATGCAGTATAAGGATGAGATTATAGCAGAATTAAAAAAATATGGAAAAGAAGAATATATTGGCTTATTTTTAGCGGTTGTCATGCAGGAATCAGGAGGTAAAGGAAATGATATTTTCCAATGTTCCGAGAGTTTAGGAAAAAAGCCTGGAACCTTATCTGTTGAAGAATCAATTGAACAGGGTGTTAAAGTTTTATGTGGTCATATGAACCATGAAAAAGTTAAAGTTTCTTCGACAGAAGATATAGATCATATCAAAATAGCATTGCAAGCTTACAATTTTGGTGGTGGCTATATTACATACATTAACGATACCAGTAGACTTGGAAGAGGAACAACCAAGGAACAGGTTGCGAATATCGGAAAATGGACACAGGAAAATGCTTTAGCGTATCAACGTGAGCATAGTAAAGTACATGGAGCAGAAATTCCTAGAAGTGGCAGTGCAGCAAAGATGTTGGG
>JAUUNJ010000200.1 GCA_030844625.1 Roseburia sp.
TATGCATAGTATCAATTTCTATAATTTTGAAGAAAGAAAAGATTACAAACAAGGTTAGGATAATCCGATATATAATAAGAAGGTTGGTGATATTATGAATATATTTTTTAACAGCCGAATTTATGCTAATCAGTCATTGCTTAATGTCCTGTTTGGTCAACAACAAAAAGCGACAATCAGTCGAAGCAATGGTTGTATAGGCACAAGAGATACTTTGACGATAAGCGCATCAGGAAAGGAAAAACTTACAAAAAGTACAAGTGGAAGAACACATAATACAAGTATTGATAGCAGCATTGACTTAAAGTCCTATATAGCTTCAGCCAAAAAAACGAATCAGGAGATCATTGAGAATGCAGGAACACAGATTAATGCGAAAACAAGTGAATATATGAGTACAGGTAAAGCATTTAGGGAGGCATTAACGGAAAAGTATTCTAAACTTGCCGCAGAAGCAAAAACGCATTCCAATCCTGAAAATTATATTCATTCCAAGTATTTTGATAAGAGTTCAGAGTATTACGAGACTAATCTGACTGATACAGAACGTAGGATTGCATATAATTATGAGATGCAGATGTGCCGGACAGGAAAGATAAATGGTGTAAATTATCAGGATTCTTTGTTCAGGGGAATTGAAGTGGACGGTGACAGTGTAGATTCGGATAAAATCCAATTTGAAAGAGCATTGATAAATTCGCAAATTTCAAATATTTTAAAGCAGGCTGGTGTAGATACATCTTCTATTACGAAAGATTGTACTTTTACTGTCGATCCATACAGTTACGAGATAACGGTAGATGGCGTGGATGAAGAAACAAAGGTGTTGATGCAGAATGCTTTAAATGTAGGTAATAATGGGAAAAATCTCTATAAGCATATCTATTATTGCTCAACACAAGATGGCTGTGAGAGTTCTCAAGTAACAGAGGAATCAAAAATGAAATACGAAGCATATCATCAGGTTTATAGTTATACAGGATATGAATTAGATAAACTTGAGGAAAAAAACGGGACATATTATACGGAGTCAGGAGAGAATATATTAGACTTAGTGGATAAGGCTGTTGAAGATTCTGGAAAAGTTCCGAAAGAGTTTAAGCAGCAAATGAAGAATTGGATACATGACCTGATTTCAACTATTTCAACCAGAGGATGGAACAATGTGCCAGATATGACTTTAAGCATTTTATATGGAAAGAGCGGCTTAAAGGACATGAACCAGTTGATTACATACCAGTATGAAGCTGATCGTATGAACAGGCAATGGTATTCTGTACTTTAGAAATATAATATTTTTGAAAAAATATAGGGAAGTGTGTCAAGTATAGTAATATAGTTTTTTAGATAAAATATATGATTCGAAATTTTTAAATTAAAAAATAAACAATAGAGTGAGGGAAAGCGTTTTAATAATGAATCTATATAAATCAAAAAACTATAAAATAAAGAACTATGAACAGAAAGGAATTATTCATGAAAAAGAGAAAAATAGCAACAATATTATTGGCAGCATGTTTGCTGTTAGGAAATGTCTCAGTAGCGAATGCGGCAAGTATTGATAATGGCAATAAAGTACATTTCAATACAGAAGATAACGACACGGATTTAACATTATTACAATCGAAAATTGCAACCGAAGAAGTGACTTGTGACTTTACGGATGCAACAAATGATGGAGCAAGTGCATATGCAGATACAAGAAGGGTGTCAAATAAATATATGTGGAGTGCAAGCACGATGGAATATAATTTCTCTGATCAGAAATGGACATCGAATACAGAAATTTTTAGTACATATGCAAAAACATCAGAAGGGTTTGTAATGTCTGGTTTCTTACTGAATCCAAAAGGTCAGAGCAACTATAATTCGGCATTAAGAGAGGGGTATCTGAATGATTCTGCATATGATGAAAATCAGGGACATTATTATCAATGTGTTGTTTCGGATGAGGACTGTAATAATATTACATTTATGTTAGAATCTAATGTTAATGTATTTATTTTTGACAATGATATAAATTTAATATATCGTTCATCGGATGAGGCGGGAGTTACCAGTTATTTTGACAGATATTATTCAACAACTAAAACGATTGCAGGAACGTCGAATAAGGTAATTAGTTTAGGTCTTATTGATGGAAATTATTATATTGTTTTTAAGGTAAAAGATGCAACAGCAACTACCGGTTATCATTATGGATATTATGCTGGACAACCATTGCCAATAGCACAAACAACAACCTTTTCGGATCTTACACATTATACAACAATAAAGTGGAATCGAAGCTCATCTAGCCAATCAGCAAGTACGCAAACATTGACCATTAATTGTCCTAGTGGAAGTGAAGATGAGTATGCATTGACAGGTGTGAAATTTTCGGATAAATCAAAAGCATTTGCTAATAATACATACGCATCAAGCATTGACTATTATTATACGCCAGCAACTGCTAGTTATTCAAAAAAACTAGCACAAACAGGTGGTTGGTGGAGTGACTTGGTTGACAATAATCCACCATCAGGATCAATTGATGGAAACTATGCAACATCTGTTACAGTACATTGGGTAAGTGGTATTTCTTATGTAAATGCTAGTTGCACTACAATGACACAGATGACATTGGATTATTTAGTTCCTTTCGGAATAATAGTGGGCTAAATATTTAGAAAGATAAATAAATTACGGATGGTATTTTTATACCATCCGTGGATTCCAAGAGGTGACGATAAGATGGGACACTATGTACATTATATAGGTGGCGGAATAGTAGATAGTAAAATATATGAGACAGGAAATGCAGCAAAAAGTTTTAAATCGCCGATGAAAGAATTAAATGAGCAAACGGTGTTAATAGAAAATGCCAAAACAAATAAGAATGATAGTTATCATCAGCATACGAAATACGATGATCAGGTAGATCGCTATTACAGTACATATGATATAGGAACATTGTTGCATAATAATGAAAGTTATTTAGAGGGAACAATCGATTCAAAATATGATGTAGATTACTATTCTTTTTCTTATCCGCAAAAAAGTTTTTACTCTAAAATGGGTATATCTTCAGAGATAACGATTTCATTGGAAAGCAAGAATAGTCAGGCATATAATTTAGTATTGTACGATTTATATGGCAATCAGATTGGAATAGCGACAGATGATGGACATGGTAATAAACAGCTTACGGTACCTAATTGGGACTGCGTTACATCAGATTATGTGATCAGAGTAGAAAATTCCAATATGACATCGGATTCCGGGGAAGGTTCCTATAGAATAAAAATTACGGAAACGAAAAACAGGGATACTTCAAGTAGTAATGTGCAGCACTCACAAGAAATAGCAAATGCAGATAATTCAGAAGAAAAAAATGCAATAAAGCAGAAATATGAAAAAACATATCAAAGCGAAATTGACAAATTACATCAGATGCAATTTGAAGCGTTGCCGGAAGATGAAAAATATTCGGGAACGGATAGTGTAGAAGAATTATTAAATAAGATGAAAAAGGGGGAGCAGTTAAGTGTGTCGGAAATGGCATATGTGAAAATATTTGCCAATTTATCTGATTATGAGAGAGCAGAGAAGTCGAATTATATAAAAAACGATTTTTATGCAGAAATAGAAAGAATAGCAAATGAAAAAGGAATTGAACTGCCAGATACATCATGGAAAATTGAAATAGATGTATCTGGAACTATTACGATTAACGGGGACATTACAGAAGAAAACAAAGAACAGATAAAAAATATGATATCGGAAAATTTTGCTGATGATATGTGGGAAAAATATATTCAGACAGCAGATATTTCTAACACACAATATAGATTAGTAAATGCTTACTATGAAGTGGAACAGTTCATTCAGAAAGCAACAAATGGACAGTATTCATTTGACGATATAAACGTAGATGACAATGGGAAGATTACCGGACTTCCAGAGAAAATGTGTAAAATAATGAACTCCCAGGAAGCCAATGCGAAATATGAGGAAATACGAGATAATATCTATATGCTGACGGATTATAAAAATCAATATGGATTGGAGGATATTCTTGCATTTAAGGCAGGGTATAATATTTCGGACTCTGAGGTAAGTACTGTGGGTACATCTGGCAATAATAGTGTTATGGATAATGCAGGATACTATAAAAATATGAAAACTATAATATAATGATAGAACCTAATAGAAATGGCGGGTTTAAAAGACATGAATCAGTTGATTACATATCAGTATGAAGCTGATAGTATGGACAGACAATGGTATTCTATACTGTAGCAATATAATTTGGGGGGAAAATATAGGAAATGTGCCGTCAAGATGATGGCACATTTTCTATATATATGATATTTATTTAGAGCCTATTTAGATAATATGCAGAGTACTTTATATTTATTTAATGGAAAAATAAAAATTACCGATATAGTAGGAAGATAGGAAGAAGGTGAGTAATATGCTGGAAATTGCTGTTTGTGATGACGATATAGCAGATCTTGAGTGTGCAGTGAATATGCTGCATAAGATTTTTACAAGTCAAAAGATTGCTTATCATATAGAGCAATTTGCGTCTGCAAATCAAATGCTTGAAAATATCAGCAACATTGATATCGGAATTTTAGATATTTCGATGGAAGAACTGAATGGTATTAAACTGGGGAGAAAATTAAAGGAAAAATTTCCGGATGTGAAATTAGTGTATATTACGAGTTATGAAGAATATTGTATGCAGGTCATTAACGAAGTTCATGCATTTTCATTTCTATGTAAACCATTGGAATATGATAAACTGGAATTGCAGATATTGGAACTTCTGAATCAACTGCCGGATGCCATAGTAGAAAAGAATTTTTATAAAGTGACTGACAGCAATGGAAAAGAGTATCTGTCGATCAAACTGAAACTGAGGGATATTTTATATTTTGAATACATAAAAAGATCCAGAAAAGTACTGATAGCATTGTCTGATATTACATATGAGTATGATTGTATCTTTGAAAAACTGGTTGAAGAACTGCAACCATATGATTTTGTTGTGAATTGTAGAGGAAATCTGGTTAATTTAAGGCATATTGAAAAAATAAAGGACTTTATTATTTATATGGATAATGGAAAAGAACTTCAGATTGCACAAAGGAGAAGCAACGATTTTAGAGAAGAAGTAAATAAATTTTTGCAGAGAAATTCATAGGAGGAAAAATGAATACGATTTTACTGGTATTATGTAATGCACTTTCATGTTTTATAATAAGTACGATATTATTTCAGTTTATGAATGGAAAGTATAAAAAGAGTAGTCGAAATAGATATGTATATATTGTGATTGAGACTACCACAGTAATATTTACATTCTGTATAAATATGCTCAATCATTCCATATTAAATCTAGTAGTCTGGGGCGTTTTGACGGGGATTATAGTATATGTTCTGTATTATGAGGATATAG
>JAUUNJ010000201.1 GCA_030844625.1 Roseburia sp.
AATAAAGAAAGTCTGAAAGGAAATGTAACAGACAATGTAATATAATGACGGAGGTTAAAAAATGTTTTCATTTGACGAAGTAAAAAATGCAGATATTGAAATCGCTGATGCAATGCAGGATGAGATGGACAGACAGCAGTCACATCTGGAGTTAATCGCATCAGAGAATATTGTAAGCAAACCGGTAATGGCTGCAATGGGCAGTCACCTCACTAACAAATATGCCGAAGGATATCCGGGAAAGAGATATTATGGTGGATGTGAGTATGTGGACGTTGTGGAAGAACTGGCGCGAGAACGTGCCAAGAAGTTATTTGGATGCACCTATGCAAACGTTCAGCCTCATTCAGGCGCACAGGCTAATATGGCTGTATTCTTTGCGTTGGTTAAGCCGGGCGATACCGTAATGGGAATGAGTCTTGATGCAGGAGGACACCTTACACATGGTTCACCGGTTAATATGTCAGGAACATATTTTAATATTGTTTCTTATGGAGTCGATGAAGACGGATATATAGATTATAATGAAGTCAGAAAGACAGCACTTGAATGTAAACCAAAGCTTATTGTGGCGGGTGCCAGTGCTTATCCAAGAAAGATTGATTTTAAGAAATTCAGAGAAATTGCAGATGAGGTTGGAGCATATTTAATGGTAGATATGGCTCACATTGCAGGACTTGTTGCCGGTGGACAGCACATGAGTCCGATTCCATATGCTCATGTAACAACAACTACTACACATAAAACATTAAGAGGACCAAGAGGAGGATTAATTCTTTCCAGTGAAGAATTTGCTTTGGAACATAAATTAAACAAGGCAGTGTTCCCGGGAATTCAAGGTGGACCTTTGATGCATGTGATTGCATCAAAAGCAGTATGCTTTAAGGAAGCATTATCTGATGATTTTAAGGTTTATGCGAAGAATGTCGCAGATAATGCACAGGCTCTGGCTAAAGGACTTATGGACAGAGGGTTTGACCTTGTATCAGGTGGAACAGACAATCATCTTATGTTAGTTGATTTGAGAAGTAAGAACATCACAGGAAAGGAATTTGAAATTGCTCTGGATGCTGCCAATATTACATGTAACAAGAATGCCATTCCAAATGACCCACAGAAACCGGGCATTACAAGTGGTGTGAGAATTGGAACTCCTGCAGTCACAACAAGAGGACTTAACACAGCAGATATGGATGTCATTGCTGAATGCATGGCACAGATTGCAGATGATCCGGAAGGAAATAACGAATCAGTAAAGGCAATGGTTAAGAAATTAACGGATAGGTATCCGCTGTACGTTTAATCATAAATTTTGAAATTATAAAGGATTGAATTCTTTTTGGGGAATTCAATCCTTTTTCTTTTTATGTTGAATAAATACCCTTTAATTTTGTCATAATTATACAAGTGGAGGTAGATATGGAAGATACGATTAGTTTATTAAAGGAATGTGACAGTGGAACAAAAATGGCAGTAGCATCAATAGATGAAGTTTTGGAATATACCAAAGGTCAAAAGCTGATAGAAATATTGAAAACCGCAAAAGAAAAGCATGAAGCATACGGAAATAGAATTCATGAATATCTGCTGAATATCGGTTCTAACGATAAAGATCCAAGTGTAATGGCAAAAGGTATGTCCTGGCTGAAAATTAATATGAAAATGACAATGGATGAAGCAGACAGTACGGTGGCAGAATTGATAACTGATGGATGCAATATGGGAATCGAGTCATTAAAAAATTATATGCATGAATATCCTGATGCGGAGAAGGAAGCAAAGAGTATTGCAAATGAAATAATTAAAACAGAGAATGACATGATTAATTCTTTAAAGGAATTTTTATAATGAAAAAAGATTTTGTGAAATGCGGAATTACAGGGTGTTGTATGGAACTGTTCTGGACAACCTTCTGTGGAATAAAAAGAAAAGACTATAAGTTGATTGGACGAACATCCATGTGGATGTTTCCGATATACGGAATGGCATCGGTGATAAAACCCATAAGTGGAGAATTAAAAAAACATAATAAAGATACAATTTCACGGGGGCTGATTTACACAGCAGGAATTTATGCCGCTGAATATACCACAGGAGCACTGTTAAAAAGGAAAGACAGATGTCCATGGGATTACAGTGAAAGCAAGTATAATGTGAACGGATTAATAAGGCTGGATTATGCACCTCTTTGGTTTGCAGTGGGTCTGATGTATGAAAAAATACTGAATAGAAAATAAAAGGGAGGCAAGTATGAAAAATGCATACTTGCCCTGTTTTATGTTGTGTAATCTGATGAATAATATTCTGTTTATATATTATGGTTATTTAAACGACGGTAAGTCCTGAAACCATTTCTTAGAGAAACTAATAAATTGCTGTTCAGCTTTGGATAAATGTTTGTCTCTGCTCCAGGCTATAACAGTATTTGTCTGAATTGTATTCTTAATTTTAACTGTTTTAATATTAGAGTGAGGGTGAACATTATATAATTTTTCCGGCATCATTGTAATACCACGATTCTTTGAAACTAAATGGATTGCGGCAAATTCATCATGGGTCTCAAAAACCACTTTGGGCTGAAAACCACCGTTGTTTACACAAAGATGGTGGGTAAGAGTGCGCAGCCACATTGAGCAGTAAAAACTGATAAAATGCTCTTCTTTAAGCAATGAGACATCAATTTCGTCATATTTAGATAAAGAGTTGTCTTTTGATACAAGGAGGATCAAATCATCCGTTAATAATTGTTCGTACTCGTAATGGCTCATATCATCTAACAACGGCATAAAAGTGAGATCGTAGGGGCTTTTTGTGGAGTGTAAAATCTCGGCTGCAGTAGAAAAAGTAATGTGAGTTTCACGATGGGCTTCCATATAATCAGTGGAAAGAAGCGGTATAAAAAATGCCGCATCCTGTACATATATAATAATATGATTTGGCCGGATTTGCGCAAAGTGATGTGTACAGGAATCCAATCTGTCAAAAATACCACAAACTTCCTGGTATAAAAAACGACCATTATCATTGAGATAAATGCTTTTTCCGATTCGGTCAAAAAGAGCTGTATTATATTCTGTTTCTAAAATCTTAACAGCTTTGCTTATAGAAGATTGTGGAACGAAATTGACTTCAGCAGCTTTAGAAAAGTTTTCAAAAAATGCTGCATCTTTAAAATATTTTAACTGTAATAAATCCAAAATAAAACCTCCGATAGTTATACCATGAGTTTTGCATAGTGTGTTGATATATTCCAAAATGGGAATATATACATTGTAAAACTGATATAACAAAAATGTATAAAAAGAGTTTATACTATCTTATATAGTGAAACAAAAGTTGTCAAGTTGATCGATAGGAGAAAGTTTAAATGAGAAAGGACAAACTGATTACCAAAGTAAAAAAAGTAACAACTGTTTTTTTGACAGCAGCAATGACAGTTGGAATGTTGCCGATGCAGGGAAGGACACAGGTTCTGGGAGCTGATAATAATGAGCCTTATGTTATTTCAGCGGGGAGAACTGTTTATTCCAGTTCGGATAATGGCAATAATACTGCAGATAAAGCTGTTGACGGTGAAACAGGATCCAGATGGGAAAGTGTTCAGGGGACTTCTGATCCTCAATGGATTTATGTGGATTTGGGTAAAACAGCAGATATTACCGGTATTTATATTAAATGGGAAGCTGCATATGCCAGAAGTTACAAAATCCAGCAGTCCGATGATGAAGAGAACTGGACAGATGTCTATAGTACCACAAATGGAACCGGTGGAGATGAAAAAATAAATTTAAATTTCAGCGCAAGATATGTACGAATCTATATGACAGTGAAATATTATACACAGTATGGTTATTCATTATATGAGTTTCAGGTGTACGGACTGAACGGGGCAGCACCACGACCGGTAGATTATGGAACAAATCTGGCGCTTAATAAGAGTGCAAAATCCTCAGGGATTGTTGATGAGTGGTGGTTGAAAGATGATAATGGAAATCTCAAGCCGGATGAAGTCGCAAAAGTGGATGAATCTAATGCTGTGGATGGAAATAACAGCACAGCTTTTAAATCATATCAGGCAGACAATCAGTGGTTATATGTGGATTTAGGTAAACAATACAACATTGGAAGAATTATATTGAACTGGGCAGGAGGAGCCGGAAAAATATATGATATTCAGGTATCAAAAGATGCCCAGAACTGGACAACTATATACCGGCAATTTAAAGGATGTGCTGAGCTAACGGAAAATCTTCTCATTTATTCAGAAGGTGTACGCTATGTAAGAGTATACGCATACACGAAAGTAAATGATGGTGGTGGTATTGAAATCAATGAATTGCAGGTATATGAATACAAAAAAGGTGATGATAAGACCACTTATACAATTGAGCCTTTGCCGGAACAGAAAATAGTTTCGAAAGGGTCCGGGTCTTATGTAACTAATAATATGACAATGCAGAAAGCAAAACTTCCTGTTTATGTAGATGAATCAAAAGTTCAAGTGCCTATTGCCTCCAATGACTGGTGGCAGTCTGCAATGATTAGTAAATTTGGAAATTTAATGTCCATTATGCCTTTGAAAGCCAAGTACTCAGCAAAAGGATTAAATATTCTTACTGCAACAGAGGGATGGGTTCCGGAGCAGGGACCATACGATACTATGGTGGCGACAAAGTCAGAAACAAAGCCGGATTTATATGTGACACCTGAAAACTTTGAGTTTACAAATGCATATGACAGAGTTTCGGGATATGGAGATTATTCCGTAGTGATTGATTTATGTGATGATAATGGTGTGCAGATGCAGTCCACGTTTGTAAAAGGATGTCCTTATATTTTTACTGATTTTGGCAAAAATAATGTTGTCTGTATATCAGCAGCAAAATATACATCTATCTTTAATGATAACGGTACGGAAATTCTTACAGATTCAAAAGAGATTACAGCCGACCATATAGGAATTCAGATTAGGGATGATGATAATAAAGATGGAACAGAAACTTCCAACAGTTATTATTGTATTACAGTTCCTGAAGGAACAAAATTCAAAAAGATAGATCTGAAGATAAATATAACATTTCCGTCAGGTAAAAATTATATGTCTGTTGGTTCCATGAACTCGAAAGACGATTTAAACACATATTATAAACATGGATATGCTTTTGTAACGGACACAAAAGTTACATACACATATGATGCAGAAAATCAAAATATAACTTCAAATTATATAGTAACTACGCAGACCAAAAGAAATGGTTTCTCAAATGAAACAATGCAGTGTCTGCTTCCACATCAGTGGAAAAGATCATCTTATGATAGTAAAAAAGTGGCAACATATACATCGGTGAGAGGTGATATGCATGCCATATTTGCCAACAAGTTTACAACAACGGATCAATTTGCAGGTATATTACCAACGTTTGCATTGCCACAAAATGATGAGTT
>JAUUNJ010000202.1 GCA_030844625.1 Roseburia sp.
TTCCGACGGTGATTTGTATAACTTTATGGATGTTGAAACATATGATCAGATTGCGATCAGTAAGGATAATGTAGGTGATTCACTTAAATTTGTGAAAGAAAATGAAACAGTTAAAATATGTTCACACAATGGTGATGTATTTGCCATTGAGCCACCTATTACGGTCGAATTGGTAATTACAGAGACAGAACCGGGATTCAAGGGTAATACAGCAACAAATGCTACGAAGCCGGCAGTGGTTGAGACAGGAGCCACAGTATATGTACCGTTGTTTGTAGAACAGGGTGAAACAATTGTGATTGATACACGTACAGGAGAATATTCAAAGCGTGTTTAATAATATGGGACATTCCATAATGAATAAAGAAAAAGCTGCGTGTATGCGTGGCTTTTTCTTATATAATGTAAGGCGGTGATTTTATGAAAATAGTAATTTTAGATGCGGTCACACTGACACTTGATGATGACATAGATTTTTCTATATTTGATCAATATGGCGAAGTTACAATATATTCGTTTACAAAAGATGAACAGATTGTGGAAAGAATAAAAGATGCAGATGTGGTTTTGTGCAACAAGTCTCTTATGAGCAGAGACAAATTGATTCAGGCACCAAATCTTAAATATATTGGATTGTTTGCAACCGGATATAACAATATAGATTTAGAATATACAAGAAGTCACGGGATTACAGTGTGCAATGCCGGAAGTTATTCCACCGAAGCGGTAGCACAACATGTATTTGCGCTGATTCTTCATAATTACAACACAGTTTGGAAATATAATAATTTTGTCAAAAGTGGAGGGTGGATCAAAACAGATAAATTTTCGCCGTTTATGGAAATGCAGGAATTATATCAGAAGACAATTGGTATTATCGGGTATGGTTCTATAGGAAAAAAAGTGGCTCAGATTGCCAAAGCGTTTGGCATGCAGGTTGTTGCGTTTGGAAGGCATGTCCAGCAGGGAGAAAGGGATGGAGTCAGATTTACATCTATGGATGAACTTCTGAAAATTTCTGACATTGTTTCTATGCACTGTCCGTTGAATAAAGATTCTGAAAAGATGTGTAACAGTGAATTTTTCAATAAAATGAAAAACAGTGCATTGTTTATAAATACTTCAAGAGGCGGCGTGGTTGATGAAGAAGCATTGGTATATGCATTGAATAACTCAATTATAGGCGGAGCTGCATTGGATGTTATAGAGACAGAGCCTATGAAACCGGACTGCATACTGATAGGAGCTGAAAATATTGTAATAACGCCTCATGCGGCATGGGCTCCTCTGGAAACGAGAACAAGACTGGTTGAAATTGTTTCGGAAAATTTAAAAAAATGGCTTGCAAGAACACCTATAAATGTTATAGAATAATAAAAGAAAGGTGTTAGATTTTGAATTATAATCTAATGCAGAAATGTATTAAAATTTTAAGGAGGAACAATCATGAGAAGATTGACAAAGAAACTCGCAGCGTCAGTACTTGCATGTACTCTCGTAATTGCGATGAGCGCGCAGTGCTTTGCTGCAACATGGGGCAGTTGGTTCGGTGCTAATGAAGGCTGGTACGAAGGAGCAAAAGGAACTGTAGTTAGCCAGTCAGCTACAGGCTGGACAGTAAACCTTGAGCCAGTAGGCTGGGGTGGAGTCTGGGGAGGACAGATATTCCAGGATGCTACGAAAGGTGTTGGAAACATTAGCGTAAAGAAGGGACAGCAGTATACCCTTTCATTTACAATGAAATCTTCAAATTGTGATAAGTGGGTTTACATTAAGATTTCTACAGGTGAAACTCTCGCATTCAATGACTGGATACAGTTAAAGAAGAACACAGATGTAAACTATAGCAAGACATTTACAGCTAAGGCAGATGCTAATTCAATTTATTTTGGTGTTGGCGGCGACTATGGCGATAGAATGGATGTAGCATCAGATACAGATGCTAAAGTTAGATATGCTGCATTACCGAATTACGCAACAGTTCTTGCAAATGATGCTAACCATGACCCAAAAATGGCTACAAGACTTACTTTAACAAAATTCAGTTTAGGTGCTGCAAAGCCGGCTAAGGTAAGCTTAAAGAGCGTAAAGGCTGCTAAGGGCGGTAAAGTTAAGGTTACATATAAGAAAGTTACAGGTGCGGCTGGTTATCAGATTCAGTATTCATTAAAGAAGAATATGAAAGCTGCAAAGAGCAAGACAACTAAAAAGGCAACATATACAATTAAAAAACTTAAAAAGGGTAAGAAGTATTATGTAAGAGTAAGAGCTTACAATAAGGGTAAGAAAGCTTACGGTGACTGGAGCAAGAAGAAAAGCGTTAAGGTTAAATAATTAAAAGTGATGATTCATCCCCCGCATCATATGATGCGGGGAAATTTTTTCAGGAAGATACACAAATAGCACATATAATGTTCATTTTGTTGTATCTATGGTATTTGGGTGAAAAACATGAGTATAGGGGTGTAAAATACAAGTCGGTATAAGTCGAACGATTTTTTACATATTTGGAAATATTTCACATATAATAATAATGATAAAAAAATAATAAACCAAAGTATGGTAAAGGGGGAAATACAATGATTGACAAAGTTATTGAAAACAACAGAGTAAGTATAATAGGAGAAATAGTATCTGAGTTCAGATTCAGCCATGAGGTGTTTGGCGAAGGGTTTTATTTGGTTGATGTTTCGGTAGATCGATTGAGTGAACTGACGGATGTCATTCCACTGATGGTTTCTGAACGGTTGGTAGATATTAGTGAAGATTATCAGGGTAGGCTGGTAGAAGTATCCGGACAGTTTCGATCATATAACCGTCACGAAGGAACAAAAAATAAACTGGTATTATCCATTTTTGTGAGAGAATGGGAAGAGGTAGAAGAGAATCTTGAAGCAGGAAAGACAAATCAGATTTTTTTGGATGGATATATTTGTAAGGCACCTATTTACAGAAAAACGCCTTTAGGAAGAGAAATTGCCGATTTACTTGTTGCTGTCAATAGGCCGTATGGAAAATCAGATTACATACCTTGTATTGCCTGGGGCAGAAATGCGCGATATGCATCCACTTTTGAGGTAGGAGGACATATCCAGATATGGGGACGTGTACAAAGCAGAGAGTATGTTAAAAAAATTAATGAAGAAGAAAGCGAAAAACATGTTGCTTATGAAGTATCAGTCAGCAAATTAGAATATATCGACGAGTAATGAGCCAAGCGAATGCGAAGCATTCGGTAAAATGAAAACAGAAGGAATTTTATCACTTGTGAGAAAAATTCCTTCTGTTTTTGTTTTAATGAATGTGCCTGCACAGTCATTTGGCGAATACAATGTATGAAAAAAGTACGTAAGTACTTTTTGAATAATACCAGAGAAGGAGAAAAGCCTTGGGGAAGCAAATGAATGTGCCTGCACAGTCATTTGGCGAATACAATGTATGAAAAAAGTACGTAAGTACTTTTTGAATAATACCAGAGAAGGAGAAAAGCCTTGGGGAAGCAAATGAATGTGCCTGCACAGTCATTTGGCGAATACAATGTATGAAAAAAGTACGTAAGTACTTTTTGAATAATACCAGAGAAGGAGAAAAGCCTTGGGGAAGCAAATGAATGTGCCTGCACAGTCATTTGGCGAATACAATGTATGAAAAAAGTACGTAAGTACTTTTTGAATAATACCAGAGAAAGAAAAATGAACAGATACATAAACTTTAATACTGCGTGTTGAAACGTTTCAAAAAAATAAAAAAATAATTGCAAAAATGAACAAAATGAATAATAAAAAGACCCTGTTTTCCCAAAGAATATGTGAAAAAATGATACCAAAATAAAATAAAAGAGTTTTTATTTGTGAAAAAATGCTATTTTTGGATTGTATTATAAAAACGTTTATGATAAAATAAATACAACTGGAAATTAGTGTTTTCAAGTGATGAAAAAATTATTTTAGAGGAGGAATTGAAAATGAAGACGATTTTCAAAAAAGCTTTAGCAGGCGTTACTACAACAGCTTTAGTAGCGTCATTGTTAGTTGGCGTAAATGTTACAAAGACAGTTAAGGCTGATGACACACTTACACTTGCAAATTGGAGTTTTTATGAAGGAGCAGCTTCTTTTAGAAACGGAGATGATCCATATGCACAGAGGTTTTACAATTCTGTAACTACTACAGCAGGTGAAACTCAGGGTAAAAATTTCTGGAATCCGGGCGATAACGTATCAGCAGAAGAAATGACATGGAACACAACAAAACCTGCTGATGGTTTTACAGCTGACATTATGACAACAGGATGGGATGGAGATTATAATGTGTCCCCTAGAGGTGATAATCCATATCTGCTTAGAGCATATATGAATGGGATTTCTGCTTCAGTAGGTCATGATTACGCTATTTCATTTACGGTGGAATGGAATAACGCACAGAATGCTCCGGAGAAGAACATTATGGTTGGTGTATCAAATGCTTATGGAGAGAGCGTGTTTAAGGATGATCCAAGTGCAGTAACACATATTAAGGTTAATTCAGGATCTTCATATACATACACACAGGACTTTACACTTTGGGCAGGAGATACTCTTGATGTATCGATTTCATACGGTGCTTTCTTACAGCAGCTTGATAATGGATTGACAACAGAAGGTACTTCAGCAGCAGGTATTCTTAAGGTTTCCGATCTTAAGATTACAGACAAGGGACAGAACAAAGATTATGTTCCGGATCCGGGTGACAGACCAACTGTTCCAAGTGATGACGAAACAACAGGCAATCCGAATAAAGACACAAATCCGGTAGTTACAAACCCTACACCTTCAACACCGACACCAGGTGTAACCAAGACTCTTGGTAAGGTTAAAAAAGTAAAAGCTAAGAACAATAAGAAAGGTACAGTTAAGATTACTTGGAAGAAAGTAGCTAATGCTAAATCATACCAGATTAAAGTTGGAAGCAAGAAGTATACTTCAAAGAAAGCTTCAAAGACAGTTAAGAAGTTAAAGAAGGGCAAAACCTACAAAGTTAGAGTTCGTGCAAAAGCAACAGGATATAAGACAGGTGCTTGGAGCAAAAAAGTTAAGGTTAAAATTAAAAAATAATTAGTACATAGTTACTGAATGAATCATACAGCGCCCAATGCATCTGCATTGGGCGGCTGTTACTAGAGTAAGAAAAATCAGAAAAATGGTCAGGAGGACTAGAACGTGAGAAAGAAGTTATTTAAAAAGATTACAGCAACTGTCTTATCATTATCAATGATAGTCGGTATGACAGGTGTTGTTTCGGCTGCCCACGCTGCAAATGGCGCAAATGTTGCAGCAGGAAAGAGCTGGACATCATATTCGGTATGTACAATGGAAGATCATGTTAGTGGTGAAGATGGTTCAACGGCACATCCATGGTGTTGGTATCATGCATTGACTCATCTCCAGACAGATGCC
>JAUUNJ010000203.1 GCA_030844625.1 Roseburia sp.
AGTAATTATGAACGAGTTATATCAAGGGAAACTGGAGTGCGATAATACGGATAAGGCATTAGAGGAATTAAGTATAATCAAAAAAGAGTTACAAAAATTCAGTCCTGAAAAGGTCGTTTGGGACATAGAAGATTTGTCAAAACAACCTCCATGGGGAAATGATATTAGTAAAGACATTACAGATTTATCAAATTATTTTGTAACAAGTGATGGGAATGATTTCCTAACGGTTTTCTCTCATGCATTAGAGAAGGCAAAAGAAGTCAATGCTGAAATTGTAATAAAATCCATGTAACAAGTTTGTAACATTCCCCTTGACGATCCCAAACACCCATGTTACAATGGCACTCACCAGGGGGTATAAGGGGGAAAAAAGATTCCTTTTATAACTAAATAAAAACACAGTATCAGCGGTATTCCAAGACCTAAAAAGTTTTGAAGTACCGCTGATTTTTCTGTTAGTTTTTACAAGTCGGCTAACTGCATCAGTAAGGAAAAACAGCATTGCAACCCCATTCGGAAAGCAACAACGGTATAAGTAGCTTCCTGTGCATGGATTGCATCTATCCACTGCATTATGACATTTTGCTGTTCATCAGATAAATCAAGTTTTTCATATTCTGCATTCAGTTCATTTTCCAGTACTGTGGCTTTAAGATAGTTGGCATCCTGTTTAGCATTCTGACAAATGTTATTGTAATGTCGTTCTTCCAGATGGTTATAAAGTAGTTGAAAAATATCCATATCCATCATGTATTGCACCTCCTTTCTGACAACACACGATACCGAAAAATTCAAAGTCTATCCATTCACAAAATCCAATGAAAATATTTTGAGGAAATAAAGCAGAATAGACAAAATCATGCTTGTGACATAAAAAGTTGGATGGTGGTAACCAAAGTTATGCCATACGTTCTTTCTCCCAACGGCTCTGCCGGTGGGCGTTTCACGGGTTATGCCGCCTCTTGGCGGCATAACTCCTTTAACCTGCACTATTTTCGACCCTACTTATTTTGGCGGTATCTCAAGAAATCATGTCTTTCACATTTCCCCAACAAGGCTCAATAATTCTATTATGGGTAACTATACCTCGACTTCGGTCTTAAAATCGCACACAGGGGCAACACAGGCTCTCACAGGGGCAAGAGAAAGTTGACTTGTGTGTCGAAAGAGTAGATTTGTGCATTATTACTCGTTTTTCTCTGTTTTTGGTCTATGGCATAAAGCCAATTCTGCCTTTCAATCGCTAAAATTCCGTTCAAATTGTTGAAAAACTAAAAAATTAACTTGAAATCGTTCTTTTTCAGAGTTAACATCACACACCACGAAGGAGATTTCTTCTGCTTCGTGTCCTGTGTTCTGCAGGGTATCCTTAAATCCAAAAACCAAGAAATGGATTGGCTGTGCCACCCGTGCCGACTCCGTTGCCCAATGCGTAATTCGGGGATACTGGCTTATCAGTTGAGGTAGCCTGTATTTTGAAGTCAAAAGATTTGGGAGGAAATAATTTATGTATGACAAAACAAAGTATATCTATGTGGGGCTTGACCTCCACAAGGAACAACACACGGCAGTCATTATGGACTGCTTCAACGAAAAACTCGGAGAGATTACATTTGAGAATAAACCATCCGAGTTTACAAAGTTAATCACGAAATGTAAAAAGCATTGTACTGACAGCAAGGGAATTGTCTTTGCTTTGGAGAATTCTTACGGTTACGGAAGGGGATTAGCCGCATGGCTAATCGAGCGAGATTACATCGTGAAAGATGTGAACCCGGCATTGTCCTATGCCTACAGAAAAAGCGTACCGCAGTACAAGAAGAACGACAGTTACGATGCACAATGCGTAGCAAGAGTTGCTATCAATGAATTGAATAAGTTACCCGATGCCATGTCGGAGGATATGTATTGGACTTTGAGTCAGCTTGTCAACAGACGGGCGAATTTAAAGACACATCATATCCGTCTGAAGAACCAATTGCATGAGCAGGTCTGCGTAGCGTATCCAAGCTACAAGCAATTTTTTCAGGATATTGGCAGACCAACAGCACTTTATTTTTGGGAGCATTATCCTTCTCCACGATTGTTGCGAGGTAAGACTGTTGAAGAACTTGCAGAGGAATTAATTCCGGTCAGCCACAATCAGTTTTCTACACGGAAGTGTCAGATAATACTGGATGCAGTGAAAGCAGATGGAGACACCACAAGGGATTATCAGCCGGAGCGTGATGAAATAACAAGAGGTTTAGTTAAGGATGTTCGGCACTATGTTGAACAATTGGAAGCAGTTGATAAATCTATTGCTGACTTTCTTCCAAGATTTGAGTGTCCCCTAAACACCATCCCAGGTGTCAGCGATACCACTGTTGCGAAGCTGCTTTCAGAGATTGGAGACATCAGAAGGTTCCCTAATGCGGATAAGGTAGCCAACTTTGCAGGCATTGCACCTGTGAACTTTTCATCCGCAGGGAAAGGCGACGACAAACATTCCAAACAGGGCAACAGAAGATTGCAGGGAACCATCTATTTTCTTGCCATTCAGATGATTCAGTTATCATCCAAAGGCCTGCCGAGAAATCCAGCCTTTTATGCGTACTATCAGAGGCAGTTGGCAAGAGGGAAGACCAAGCCACAGGCGTTGATATTGATTTCCCGTAGGTTAATCAGTATCATTTATGGCATGTTGAAAAATAAGACCGAGTATGTCATGCCAAAAGTGCAGGACAACTTGGGTTAATAGCATTTTTTTTAGTAACGACAGAGAAAATATGGTAAAATTTTAGGCAGTGAAAACCATTGCTTTGGAGAGTGTTGATTTTTTTCAAAAGGAATGGAAATGCTTGGAAAAACATGAAGGTTCAGATTCGATGTCAAGGGTGGCTCAGTATCTGGTGTCTATACAGATAAAATCAAGTGGGGTATACATGAGATTGATGTGCGACCAGATGGAAACGGATTTTGGGGACAAAGAATAAGACAAAACAATCCTAGAGTAGATGGATATGAGTTAAAGATAAATCCTCAAAATGAGAGTTATTACTTACCGCATCCTGAAGGAGGATATGTTCAGTTTGAAAATATGATTAATTCTACTGTGCAAGATGGTAAACTTGTTATGCAGCAAAAATCGTTTTATCATGTTAATGATATGCCTGATTTTGCAAAGAATAAGGTACTAGAAGAAGCAAGAAGACAAATAGATGCGGCAGGTGCGGCAGATTATAAGGTCGAATGGCTTGTATCAGATGAAAGTGCCGTAAATCAGTTAACGGAATTTTTCAAAGAGCATAATGTGGATATAATCGTTACATTTTATCCAGAATAGGAGAATTTATGGAAATAA
Source organism: Roseburia sp. (assembly GCA_030844625.1). Taxonomy (GTDB): domain Bacteria; phylum Bacillota; class Clostridia; order Lachnospirales; family Lachnospiraceae; genus Eubacterium_G. Next base: position 3,347 of record JAUUNJ010000203.1, read on the forward strand.
TAAAATGCAAAGTCGAAGAGATAATAGTTAAAGTAGGGTATTCATACAAAGAAAAATATTCAGATAAGCAACTAAATATTTTACTTAATTACTGGTATTTTTTCGATGAAAAAGAAAAGGAAATTCAAGAACTATTAGGAGTATCATTAGAGAGCATTCTGTATAGCAAATATTATTGGTGTACACAATATAAAAACAGATACAATGAGTTATATGGAAAAGATGTGGGTATAGATCAGCAACAGTATAAAATCATCGAAGAAATGACGCAACGAATAAATGATGTGGATTGGAGTTTTATTCAGATGATAGAAGAAGGAAAAAACAATTAAAGAATTTGAATTAAAACAAAATTAGGCTTGGATATTAATTTATAGTGTTAAATGATGAGTATATGGAAAATCGTGGCAAATATAAAGATAGGATAGATACAGAGTTGGATATTTATTTTGACGGGAATTATGAAGTGGCTGGTGGACTTGGGAGCACCATTGTCGTGGACGAATGGGAGAAGTATGAGAAAAATTAAAAAACTAAAACGAATATCTATAATGTTGTTATGTGCAGTATTGCTTCATGGAGGATGCGGGTCTCGTACAACAGAAGAAACAGAAAAAGTCGATACAACGGAGAATTTTGATCTGATAGGAACGGAGGGCTGGGAGTATCAGGGAGAAAAGAAACAGTATATTTATGGAGAATGGACAGTCACCGGTGTCAGAAAGGGGGATACCTGGGATGAGACGGATGAACGGGTGGGTGCTGTGTATGAGCTGTTACCGGAGAGCTGTTCCTACAAAAGCAGCACGGAATCGTACTCACTAAAATTAGAAGGGTACTCTGCATCGTTGATTTCAGCACGAGAGTATGATATAGCCGGAATGCTGCCGCAGGACACGAACTATTGTCTGGAGTTCAGTGAGGTGGAGATGGGAAGAAAGTATGGTGGGATAAAGAGTGCATTTACGGTATTGATTTTAATTGGGGAAAATGAAATCATAGGACGGGAAGATGGAAACTGGTGTCGTCTGGAAAAAACAACCGACTATAATGATATGCCAGAAGGAAAAGACTTTCTGATACCAATTAGCGGTATTTGGAATGGAGAGTGGGAGGTCACAGAGATTCTGAAAGAGGATGGTGATGATGCAGAGCAGTATATAGGAGCAGATTTTTCCACATGGTTTCAAGAGATACTGGAGGAAAAGTTTTGTAACTTTTATATTGTTTCCACAAGGGAGCCGTCCATAAAACAACTGGTAAAGGCAATGGGGCTGGAGAAAGAAACATTTGTAGGTTTTTATGAATTTTCAGATGATTTTTACTGGGATAAAATGATTGTAAAAGATGAGATGACAGCAGTACTGGTAAAGGATGGAAACTACCTGTGGGCAAGGCGGACATCCAAGAGGGATCAGTATGGGGTGTATCTGGATGCCTATATGGAGGATTATCTGAATGATGGTGATTTGATGAGAACGGAAGCAGCGAATGAGGAGAAGGTGCATCAGGAACAGGACGCGGAAAACATGGATGGTTGGGAAAACAAGGGGAAAAGACAGCAGTATATATGGGGAGTCTGGCAGATTACAGGTATCAGAGAAGGAGATACTTGGGATGAGACGGATGAACTGGTAGGCGCTGTGTATGAAATGTTGCCGGAAAGCTGTTCCTATAAAAGCAAAACGTGGTCATATACCGTAGAGTTGGGTGGGTATGAAGCCTCTCCAATTGTTCGGTGGTTTGAATATAATATAGGAAATATGCTGCCGACGCCGGCGGGGTATTACCTGTCGTTTGGTGAGGTAAAGCCTGGTGAGGAGTATGCCAGATCACGCAGTGCCTTTTCTCCATGTATATTGACAGATGAAAAAGAGATGTTAGCCTTTTGGGGGAGAAGAGTATACCGCATGGAGAAGGTGGTGGATTATGATGATATCGTAGAAGGAAAAGATTTCTTTAGAGCAGACTATGGGCTTTGGAGCGGGGAATGGGTGGTTACGGAAGTTCTAAAATCAGAGCAACACGACGCAGAAGAATATATCGGAATGAAC